>NZ_JABFAZ010000031.1:9580-36183 GCF_017168505.1 Micrococcus sp. KRD077
GTGGTGGCCGGGGGCACGGCGGACTCCTCACTGTGGCGGACGACACGGCGACGGGTTCCACCCAAGCACCGTGCTCGCGTTCCGTCCAATGACTCTGGGACGGGTCACTGACGTGCGTGAGTCATCGGTGCCGGGCGGTCCGGGGCGGCCGGGAGAGGTGGGCACGGGAGGGCCCGGGGCCGCGGGCAGAGGCTGTCAACTTCGCCGTCCCCAGATCCGGGCACCTTGTCCACAGGAGTTGTCCACAGATGTGGAGGGTGTGGACGACGGTGTGGATAGGCCTGTACCAGGCGGTGTGATGAGGGCGCAAACGGGGGTGCTGTCAAGTTGGATCGATGGGGCCGAGAGGGGAGTGGAGAATCTTCCTCCACAGCTCTGGGGATCGCATCGTCGCAGGTCAGAGCCGGATTCTGGGACTGGCCGAGCGGTTGTCCCCAGCGCGGTCCCCAGGCGATCCACACGACACGCCGCCGAATCCACACGTTGCCCACAAGGCCTGTGGGAAACGCGGTTGCCCAGCCTCCACGGCGCGCGTAGTGTCGCGTGGTATCCCCAACGCGAGGGCGGGTATTGGCCGCAGGTGACCACTGACAGGCGCGCATCCGCTCGGACCGTCGCCCCGGGGACCGTCGCACCGTCCGCCTGCAGGAGGGTGCGGCGGCACGGGCGGTGACAACAGAGGAATCAGGGCCGGGAAGACCGGCGAGGGCCGCCGTCGTGCGGGCTGTGGGAAGGGAGTCTCCGGACGTTGACTGCGAACTACGGAGACTCGGGCTCCTACGACGGCGGCCGTTCCTCTGAACGCTTCCTGCCGCCCCAGGACCTGGAGGCGGAGCGCTCGGTGCTGGGCGGCATGATGCTCTCCAAGGACGCGATCGCGGACGTGGTGGAGCTGCTGCGCGGCCACGACTTCTACCGGCCCAGCCACGAGATGATCTACGAGGCGATCATCGACCTCTACGGCCGCGGTGAGCCCGCGGACGCCGTCACCGTGGCGGACCTGCTGAACAAGCGCCAGGAGCTCAGCCGCGTGGGCGGCCCCGCCGTGCTGCACGAGCTGATCCAGTCCGTGCCCACCGCCGCCAACGCGAGCTTCTACGCGGAGATCGTGGCGGAGAAAGCCGTCCTGCGGCGTCTCGTGACCGCCGGCACCAAGATCACCCAGCTGGGGTATCAGGGCGACGGCGAGGTCGAGGAGATCGTCAACGAGGCGCAGTCCGAGATCTACAAGGTGGCGGAGAACCGTCAGTCCGAGGACTACGTGCGCCTCGCGGAGATCATGGAGCACGCCGTCGACGAGATCGAGGCGGCCGGCAACCAGGGGGAGGGCCTGACGGGCGTCCCCACCGACTTCTACGACTTCGACGAGCTGACGCAGGGCCTGCACGGCGGGCAGATGATCGTGATCGCGGCGCGCCCCGCCGTCGGCAAGTCCACGCTCGCGCTCGACTTCGCGCGAGCCGCGGCCATCCACCACAACATGGCCACCGTGTTCTTCAGCCTCGAGATGGGCAAGAACGAGATCGCCATGAGGCTCTTGAGCGCCGAGGCGACGATCGCGCTGCAGGACCTGCGCAAGGGCACCATCCGGGACGACCAGTGGTCCAAGATCGCGGCAACCGTGGGGCGACTGAACGAGGCGCCGTTCTTCATCGACGACTCCCCGAACATGACCATGATGGAGATCCGCGCCAAGTGCCGGCGGCTCAAGCAGAAGAACAACCTCAAGATGGTGGTGCTCGACTACCTGCAGCTCATGAGCTCGGGCAAGAAGGTCGAGTCCCGTCAGCAGGAGGTAGCCGAGTTCTCCCGTGCCCTCAAGCTGCTGGCCAAGGAGCTCGACGTGCCGGTGATCGCGTTGAGCCAGTTGAACCGTGGGTCCGAGCAGCGCACGGACAAGCGGCCGCAGGTGTCCGACCTGCGTGAGTCCGGCTCGATCGAGCAGGACGCGGACATGGTGATCCTGCTGCACCGCGAGGACGTATACGACAAGGAGTCCCCGCGCGCCGGCGAGGCGGACCTGATCGTGGCCAAGCACCGCAACGGGCCGACGAAGACCATTGTGGTGGGGTTCCAGGGGCACTACAGTCGCTTCAGCAACCTCGCACAGGATGGCGGGGGTTCTGGCGGGTTTTAACCCCATTCAATGCGGAGGTTGAGATGTTGAAAGTCAGCGACGTATTTGTGCCAGGTAAATTGCCTAAGTACACCTACAACCCCCGAGAAAATTCCAAGATTGAAGATCAACTAAAAGATTACCTTGATGAGCTTGGGGCTATTCTCGCCATCTCTGGCCCCACAAAGACGGGTAAGACTGTTCTGGTGAGCCGTCTGGTCCAAAATCGTATTTGGATTGATGGTGGGCTGGTCGGGTCGATTGAGGATTTTTACAGACTTGTAGTTGATCGCGCGGGCGAATTTACGACCATCGAAGTGGCTGGCGCTGACGAATACACTGCCACCGATGAGACTTCTGGCGAGGCGAATCTGTTTGGGGCTGGAAAGTTTGCCGCTAAAGACGTTACTGGTCTCAACACGACAAACTCGAAGAGTGCTTCGGTCAATCGCCCCGCAAGTCAGGTTGCAACCGATGCGCTTCGTGTCTCTGGTCACGTTCTCGTGATAGATGACTTTCACTACATCGAGCCAGCCGTCCAGACGGCAATTATTCGATTTCTGAAGCCTCTAGTCATGAATGATGTTCCAGTTGTTCTGATGTCGACCTTCCATCGCGTTGGAGACGCGGTGCGAGCGGAGTCGGATATGAATGGAAGGCTGGCCACGATCAAAATTGACTTCTGGTCCACTGAAGAGTTGATGAAGATCGCCTCACTTGGATTCGAGAAACTTAACATCATTGATGATCCGGAAGTTTCAAGTATTCTAGCTGAGAATTCATTTGGAAGTCCCCAGCTAATGCAGACTTTCTGTCGCGAACTGTGCAAGTTCAATGGAATCAGGACGGAGCAGGAGCACCCCGTGGCACTCACTCCACCGGAGCAGTGGCGCACATTTTTCGAGGCGGCGATCGATGTTGAAGAGTCGGCCGCATGGTTCGAAACGTTCTTGGCAGGACCAAAGCTGCGCGGCAAGAAGAGAAACGTATATGACCTTGTGAATGGTCAGCGACACGACAAGTATGGTGTGATTCTCTCCGGATTTAATTCCGTACTTCCGCCCCTAACTTTTACAAGTGCGCGCTTAATGGAAGAGATTCAGGTGCTTGTGGCCGGTCAGGCCCCCCGGTCCAGTGACGTCTCTGCTGGTCTCTCCAATATCTCTAAAATGGCGTTTGGCGACTCAGAGGTCGTGGATGAGACCGATTTGAGCGAAGGTGTCGAGGAGGGTCTGACTACCTCAATTTCGCTGTCGTCCCTGGACCACGCTCCGGCGAGTTCCCCTCTAAATGCGGATTCAAGGTCTAACCTGCGGTTTGCGAACGCCAAGAAGCGTCCCGTTCTGGAATATCTGGAAAAGGGAAACACGAGCTCGGTCTATATTCTCGACCCGTTCTTCGCATTTTATGTTAAATGGCACGCGCCCCAGGCCCTCTCGGAACATGCTAAACTCCGCAACGTTGCGGCAGTTGATTCACTGGAACCTTGAACTATGTGGGATGAATATTGTTCGTTAGTTGCGTTGGGCGCAGGCTCCACGTAGGGCTCATCGCAGCGGAAGGGTGATCAGGGGTCCTCGGCAGAATGGGGTCCCATGGAGTCCACCCAGCCCTTCGTCTTCTCCCTCGGTGCGGTCCTCGCCGCCGCCGGCCTCGACCCGCACGACGTCCTGGCCATCCGCCACACCTACAAGGCGTCGGGGCTGCCATCGCGGGCGGCGGCCACGCCGGAGCGCGTGCTCGCCTACACGCGGGAGCAGCACCACGTGGGGAAGTTCCCGAAGGAGCCTGCCCGCCACTGGCTCATCTTCATGGGGGAGGGCGGGCGTCGTTCTCGCCTCACCGCCGTGTACGAGAACTGCGGGGAGGCCGTGGCTGAGCGCACGGAGCGGTACCGGTACTACGACGTTGTGCCGGTGCCGCTGCTGGCGTCCCTCGAGGAGCGCCTGGTGGTGGAGTGGTCCGCAGACCCCGTGAACTGGGCCAAGCGCGGCGTGGCTGCGGCCACTTTTCCCGTCCTCGAGATCGCCGATCCCACCACCGAGGCGTTCCCCGGCTTCGACCACGTGCTGTTCAGCTACGGGGACCTGCAGTCACTGGTGACCGAGACCCGCTACGCAGGCTGGCGCACCGCCCTGGAGGCCGTACGCGGGATCTACCTGATCGCCGACGAGACCGCGGGCCGGTGCTACGTCGGCAAGGCCGACGGTGAGCGTGGTGTGCTCGGACGGTGGGAGGCCTACGCCCGTGACGGGCATGGCGGAAACGTCGCCCTCCGGGATGCCCTGGAGCTCGACCCCGACCAGCCGGAGCGGTACATGTTCAGCTTGTTGCGCGTGTTCGGCTCCAATACCCCGCAGGCCCAGATCGACGCCGCGGAGAAGCACTACAAGGAGGCTCTGATGACGCGCCGGTTCGGACTGAACCGGAACTGAACGGACGTCGTTGTCCGGGGGGAGAGAGCGAAGGGCAGACGGGAGGGGGGATGGATTGCCCGCGCCGAGCCTTGCGGAGGAGGGCAAGTGCGCCATCCAGGCACAGCAGCCATCGCTGAGTTCCTCGAATGTGACTGCCCACGAGCACACGGGGCATCCGCAAGCCGCCCGCATTGATGTCGCCGCGCGGGCCGACGTCGTCGAGGCGGGCGGGCCAGGTCTGATGGGTGTGTGTCAAGGGCCATTGAGTTCTGCCCATAGGCGGCCAGTGTTTCTTCCCGCTGGTGGCCATCAGAACTGCCCACTGGTGGCCAGCTGGTTTGCCCGTTTGGGTGGTGGTGCTGGCCACCGTGATGGGAGGTGTGTATAAGAGACAGGCACCTGACCGTCTCGCTCGGCGGGCACCGCGTGCTCACGGACGCCACGGTGCGGATCAACGCCGGCTCGCGGCTCGGGATCGTGGGTGAGAACGGGCGCGGCAAGACCACGCTGCTCCACGTGCTCACGGGCCGGATCACGCCCGACGTCGGCCGCGTGACGCGGGCGGGCACGCTCGCGTTCGTCCCGCAGGCGCTGCGGGCGCGGGCCGACGGGCGCTCCCGCACGGTGGGCGACCTGGTCCGCGACGCCCTCACGGGCCCGCACGCCGCACTCGAGGCCCTGGACGCCGCCGCGGCCGCCCTGGCCGAGGCCCCCGACGACGCCGGCGCCGGACACCGGTACTCCACCGCGCTGGAGCGGGCCCACCTCTACGACGCCTGGGACGCCGGCCGGCGCGTGGACATGGACCTCGAGGGGCTGCACGCGTGCACGGACCGCGAGCGCCCCCTCACATCGCTCTCGGTCGGCCAGCGCCACCGGGTGCGCCTGGCCGTCACCCTCGGCTCCCGGCCGGACCTGCTGCTGCTGGACGAGCCGACCAACCACCTGGACGACGTCGCCCTGGACTTCCTCACCCGCCGGCTGGTGGAGCACCCGGGCGGGGTCGCCGTCGTCAGCCACGACCGCGCCCTGCTGCGCGCCGTGTGCACCGACATCGTGGACCTGGATCCCAGCCAGGACGGGCGGCCGCGGCGGTACTCCGGCGGGTACGCCGGCTGGGCGAAGGGGCGCCGCCGCGCCCGGGCCGCCTGGGAGCAGGAGTACGCCGAGCAGAACGCCGAGCGCGAGCGGCTGGAGCTGGCCGTGGAGGACGCGCGGGAGCAGATGCAGGGCTCGTGGCGGCCCCCGAAGGGCACCGGCAAGCACCAGCGCTCGAGCCGGTCGGCGGGGATCGTGCAGATGTTCAACCGGCGCTTCGACGAGCTGGAGGCGCACCGGATCACCGTGCCCGAGCCGCCCCTGCGCCTGGACTGGCCGTTCGCGGACATGCCCGACGGCGACCCGCGGGACGGCGCGGACGCGGCGGCGGGCACGGCGGGCGGGCCGGGCACGGCGGGCGACGACGTCCTGCTCACCGCGGACGCCGTGCGCGTGGCCGGGCGGCTCGAGCAGCCGATGGGCGCGGCCCTCGTGCCGGGCGGCCGCGTGCTGGTGACGGGCCCGAACGGGGCCGGGAAGTCCACGCTGCTGCGCGTGCTCGCCGGGGACCTGGAGCCCACGAGCGGCTTGGTGACCGTGGGCGCCGACGTGCGCGTGCGCCTCGTGGCGCAGGAGACCCCCGCGTGGGACGAGGAGCGCACCGCCGCCGCCGTGTTCGAGGAGCACGTGCGCCGCGTCGGCGCGGACGAGGCCGGCGTCGACGACCTGGGCCGTCCCCTGCCGGCCCCCACGCTGCCCTCGCTCGGGCTGCTCACCGCCGAGGCCGCGGACACCCCGGTCGGACGCCTGTCCCAGGGGCAGCAGGCCCGTCTGCACCTGGCGATGGTGCTCATCGAGCGCCCCCACGTGCTGCTGCTGGACGAGCCGACGAACCACCTCTCCCCCGCGCTCGTGGACGAGATGACCGAGGCCCTGCAGGTCACGGAGCAGGCCGTCGTCGTGGTGACCCACGACCGGCAGATGCTCGCCGACCTCGCCGACTGGCCGCGCGTCGAGCTGCGGACCGACGCCGCGGCGGTGTGAGGCGGGCGGGGCCCCTGGCCACAGGCCCGGCCCGGCGGTCCGCCCTCAGAGGTGCGCCCGGCACAGCCGCCGCAGCGCCACGCGGGCCGGCAGTCGGTAGGCCAGGGCGACGACGGCGGGCCCGTGGACCGTCAGCCCCGCCCGGGTGCCGCGGGGGGTGGCGGTGAGATCGTGCGTCATGGAGACCGCCGTCCCGGCCACCCGCACCGTCCACCGCCAGGTGCGGGCGTCGTCGTCGACCTCCTCGACCACGAACGGGACGCGCAGCCCCAGGGGCGCGTGGACCACGCCGCGAAGCCCGGCCCGCAGCCGGCGCCGTGGCGCCTCCACGGCGCGGATCTGCGGAGCCCACCGCGGCCACAGGCGCAGGTCGGCGTAGCGGGCCCAGGCCACGTCCACGGCGGCGGGCCCGGTCGTCGTCACGCGGCGGAACTGTCGGGGGCGGCGCGCGCGCCTCGCGCCGGCGGGGGTGCGGGTCCAGGGGGTCCGGATCATGGTGCCGAGCGTAGGGTCCGGACCGCCGGCCGGGACACGCCCGCCGGCCCGAGCGGCTCGGCCAGTGCACCGGGGGCGGCGTCGCGCTCCGGCAGGATGGGCGCATGACCCTCCCCACCCCCTCCGGCCGCTGGACGACGACGGCGCGGCCTGCCTTCGCCGTCGCCGCGGCCCTGTCCCTGGGCGGCAACCTGCTCTCACTGTGGATCGGCTCGTGGAAGTCCTCGGACCTGCCGGCCGACGCGGGCTACGCGGGCGTGCTCGAGGGCGGCTGGGAGCACATGCTCAACCAGCCCACGTACTTCACGTTCCTCTCGAACTTCCTGGTGGGGCTGACGTCCCTGCTGCTGGCGCTGCGCCTGCACCGGCCGGGCACGCTGTTCCGGGTGCTGCGGGTGACGGGGGTGGTGTGCATCGTGATCACGGGCGTGGTGTTCAACGTGCTGCTGCGGGACGCCGACCCGATGACCGCCGTCGAGCGGTTCAACGACACCCTGCAGCACATCGTCACGCCGATCCTCACCCCGGTGCTGTGGGCGGTCTTCGGGCCGCGGCGGCAGATCACGTGGCGGGTGGTGTGGTTGTCCACGCTCATCCCGCTCGCCTGGCTGGCGTTCACGCTGCTGCGCGGGCCGTGGCTGGACTGGTACCCGTACACGATCCTGGACGTCCCGCGGCTGGGCTACGACGGCGTCGCCGTCTACGTGGTGGCGATCCTCGTGTTCTTCGTGGCGGTCGCCGCCCTGCTGCGGGTGGCCGACGGCCTGCTGGCGCGGGCCGGCGTCGGGGTGGGGGCGGGCGCCGAGGCGGAGGCCCGGGTGGAGGCCCGTCCCTCCCCCTGACCCCGCCTCAGTCCGACGCCGCGCGGCCCACCTGCACCGCCCACGCGCGGACGAGCGCCTCGGCGACCTCCGGCTGGTCCAGGTGCACGTTGTGGCCGGCGGCGTCGAGCGCCGCGTAGGTGGCGCGCGGGTAATGCTCCAGGAGCGCGGCCTGGTCCCGGTAGCCGACGAGGTGGTCCTCCCGGCCGGTGAGGATCAGGGCGGGCCCCTCGAACGGCGGCGCGGCCTCCTCCGGCACGGCGTCCAGGACGTAGCGCGCGGACAGGCGCTTCAGCGCCTCCTCGTCCACGGCGCGGACGCCCGGCAGCGCGTGCTCGCGGAACCGCTCCCACGTGTCCCGCGTCAGCCGCGGGGACATCTCGAGGAACGGGGCGGCGTCGTCGGGGTCGAGGGTAGACATGAAGGCGTCGTCGCGCTCGCGCACCACCAGGTCGGTGCGGGTGCGCCGGTCCTCGTCCGGGTCGACGACGGGCGCGAGCAGCCCCAGCCCCAACACCTGCGCGCCGAACTCGGCCGCCACGTGCCGGGCGAGCAGGCCGCCGAGGGAGTTGCCGAGCACCGCGAACGGCCGCTCGCCGACCTCCGCGCGGATCCAGTCCACGAGCCAGGCGGCGAGCTCGGGGAGGCCGCCGTCGTCCTGGAGGGCCGAGGTCCGGCCGAAGCCCGGCAGGTCCACGTAGATCCGCTCGACCTCCCCGGCCTCGGCGAGGGCGTCGTCGAGCGGCAGCAGCAGCCGGTGGTCCACGCTGTTGCCGTGCACCGCGATCAGCGGGACGCCGGAGCCGCGGCGGACGACGTGGGGGTTCTCGGGGGTGTGCTCGGATGTGTGCTCGGTCATGGGTCCGAGCGTAGGGCTGAGCGCGCGGTGCCGCCCTCTCCTCGCCGCCCTCTCCCCGCTGCCCCCTCCCCACCGCTTTGCGGGCCGAATGCGACGCTCCCGTGCCCGATTCAGGGGCTCATCCGTCGGATTCGGCCCACAAAGTGCTCGGCCGGGCCGCCCGGTGCCGGCCGGTCACCAGAGCAGCTGGTCCCCGCGGATCTGCGTCTGGAGTCCGTCGATGCGCCCGAGCACGGAGACCTGCAGCAGGGCCGGCCAGGCGTGCACCACGAGCCCCAGGGCCACCGCGACCACGCCCCAGACCGGATGCCCGACGGCCGCCAGCGCCACGCCCGCCACCGCGTGCAGACCCGCGGAGGCGGCGTGGCTGACGAGGGAGCCCACGGCGGCGGTGCGGATGCGCCGCAGGTCGGCCCGGCCGGTGATGCGGCGGCTGATGGCCGCGTTCCAGCCGACGGCGCCCAGCTGCCGGGAGAGCCAGTCGGTGCGGACCCGGCGGGCGAGATCGCGCCAGCGCGTGTCCCGCCTCCACGGCCGGTCCACGAGCTGCCGCGAGGGCTCCCCGTAGAACGGGCCGAACCCGAAGGTCCCCACCGTGAGCACGCCGACGAACAGCCCCGGCGCCGTCGGCGCCATCAGCACGAAGGCGGACATCAGGGCGGCGACGGTGAGGGCCAGACCGGCGAGCGAGCGGGGAGTCATCACCGCGGACGCTAGCGCACCGGGCCCGCACCCCGGGCGATCCCCTCGAGCCGCCGCACGTGCGCGGCCCACCGCTCGGCGTCCCAGCCGGGCAGGTTGTCCCCGGGGCCGCGCAGGCCGGCCTGCCCGTCGATCCCCTCGCGCAGGATGTCGGCGTGGCCGGCATGGCGGGCCGCGTCGAGGGCCACGTGGGAGAGGATCTGCGCCAGAGTCACCTCGGCCAGGTGCGCGGGCCACCAGGGGACCCGCCCCCGCGCGTCGAGGACGAGGGCCTCGATGGTCGCGTCCGCGTGCGCGAAGCATCGCCGCGCGTAGTCGAGGACGTCCTCGAGGGTCTCGTCCTCGGCGGCGAACAGGTCCGCGCCGTCCTCCTCGCCCACCCCCGGCGCGTCCCAGGGCAGGGGGATGCCGGCGGGGCGGCCGAAGACCTCGCCGAAGTACTCGAGCTCGCACGTGGCCGCGTGCTTGAGCAGGCCCAGCAGGTTGGTGCCGGTGGGGGTGCGGGGCAGGCGGACCTCCCGCTCGGGCAGGCCGTCCAGCTTCGCGAAGAGGGCGTCGCGCTGCCGGCGCAGCCCCTGATGGAGGATCTCCTTGTGGTCCATGGGGTGAGCCTGCCGGGATTCAGGCCGCGCGGACGGCCCTGGCCCGTGGCCCGACGTCGTCGCGGACGTCCGGCGCCCCGGGCCGCCGTCGTCGGTCCTCAGCCCTCCCGGCGCGGGACCACGGTGATGGCCCGGGTGTCCGGGGCGGTGTCCGCGACGTGGTCCATGGCCTCGTCCACGTCCCCGGTGCGCTCGTAGGCGGCGTGGATCTGTTCCCACAGGTGGGCGTTGCGGACGCCGATGGCGGCCGGGTCCAGGACGGGGTCCTGGCCGGCGCGGCGCTGGCGGTCGTAGTCCTTGAGCAGGCGGATGGCCACGGGGCTCAGGAGCACGAGCGCGAGGGTGTTCACCCACGTGTACAGGCCCACACCGAAGTCCGCAAGGGACCACACGAACGCGGAGGTCTGCACGGAGCCGATGACCATGGAGGCGGCCAGCAGCAGGCGGGCGGCCGCGATGCAGATGCGCTGCGCCTTCTTGTTCGGGATCAGGTACGCGAGGTTCGTCTCGGCGTAGAACGCGAAGGACAGCAGCGTGGTGAAGGCGAACAGGAACACCGCCACGGCCACGAAGGACGGACCGAAGGACGGCAGGACGACGTCGATGCCGATCTGCACCCAGGCCGGGCCCTCCTCGACGCCGGGCAGATGCTCCACGATCGGGGGGCCCTCACCCGTGCCGAGCACGTTGAAGCTGTTGGTGGACAGGATCACCAGGCCGGTCATGGTGCACACGAACAGGGTGTCCACATAGGCGGAGAACGCCTGGGCCAGGCCCTGCTTCACCGGGTGGGAGACGTGGGCGGCGGCGGAGGCCTGGGCGCCCGAGCCGGTGCCGATCTCGGTGGAGTACACGGCGCGGCGCACGCCCCACGCGATGGCGGCGCCGAGCATGCCGGCGTAGACGGAGTCCAGGCCCAGCGCGCTGGAGAAGATCAGCCCGAACATCGCGGGGACCTGCTGCCACATGAGTCCGACGACGAGCAGCCCCACCAGGATGTACGCGCCGGCCATGAACGGGACCACGAGGCCCACCGTGCGGCCCAGGCGGTGCATGCCGCCGAACACGATCACGCAGAACAGCACGGCCATCCCGAGACCCACCCACAGCGGGTCCCAGCCCCACGCCTCGGTCGTGGCGGCGGTGACGGCGTTGGCCTGGATCTGCGGGCCGGTGAAGACCGTCGCGAACACGGTGGCCGCGGCGTACGCGACCGCCAGCCACCGCCAGTTCCGGCCGAGCCCCTCGAGGATGTAGTACGCGGGCCCGCCGCGGTACTCGCCGCGGACCTTGTGCTTGTAGAGCTGTGCGAGCGAGCTCTCCACGAGCGCCACGGGGGCGCCGAGGATCGCCGTCACCCACATCCAGAACAGCGCGCCCGGGCCGCCCAGGTAGATCGCGGCCGCGACGCCCGCGATGTTGCCGACGCCGATGCGGCCGCCCAGGGCCATGGCGAACGCCTGGAAGGAGCTGATGCCCGCCGACGAGGACCCGCCGCCCACCAGCTGCCCCACCATGTCCTTGATGAGGCGCACCTGCGGCGCCGCCATCCGGATGGTGAAGTACAGGCCGAGGGCCAGCAGTCCGAAGACCATGGGGAGGCTCCACAAGATCCCGTTCGCGGCGGTGATGAACTGCTCCATGGGTTCCCCCCGGGTCGACAGACGATCCGTGCATCCCATCACACGCCCGCCCGGGGCGGGAGGTCTCAGGCGTCGCGGAGCCCCCGCCTCGCCCCCGCCTCGTCCGGCTCCTTCACTTTGTGGGCCGAAAGCGACCGTCCCGCGTCTGATTCAGGGGTGTATGCGCCGGATTCGGCCCCAAAGTGCAGGGGCCCGCTCCTCACTCATCGAGCTTCCGCACCGTGACGGTGATATCCACGTGGCCGGCCGCCGGGTCGACGAGGACCTGGCGCAGCTCCCCTTCATCGCCGCCGTCGAACGCGTCGAGGAGGTCCAGCATGGCGGGGTGCGGGAGCGGACCGCCGGGGGCGTCCTCGAGCAGGTCGGGCTGGTCCGCGTCCGCGAGGACCTCGACGTACCGCTCGACGCGGCGCGGCAGGAGGCCCGTGACGGTGCGGTGGCCGGGCACCTGGAACGACGATGGCGGTGCTCCTTCCACAGGTAGGGCCAGGACCAGCTCCACGGCGTTCCCCCCGCCCCGACCGGGGCGCATGGCGGTCCACGGCGGGCCGGACGGCCGCAGTCCCGCCTCACCGACGGCGCGGCCGAGCGCCGCGATCTGCTCGTCCGCCTCGCCGTTCGCCGTGTCCGCGTCCAGGTTCGGTCCGACCTCGATCTCGGTGGCCACGCCGACCCAGGCGGTTGCCGGCGCCTCGCGCTCTCGGCCGGCCGGGACGGCGTCGGGATCGGCGGCGAGCTGCGCGTCCGCGAGCGCGAGCGCGCGGTCCTCTAGGTCGCGACGACGGCGCAGCGTCTCGACGCTCTCGGCGAGAAGGGCCGGGAGCCGATCGGGTGCGTCGAGGGCTGCGCGGACGTCCTCGACGGTGAGCCCGGCGGTGCGCAGCACGCGGATCTGTGCGGCGGGGCGGACCTGGGCGGGCGCGTAGCGGCGGTAGCCGGAGTGCGGGTCGACGTCGACGGGGGCCAGCAGGCCGCGGCATGCTCGGCACCGCACTCCCCCGCCTCACCCCCGGCCCACAAACCGCAGCCCCCCGCCTCGCCCCCGCCTCGTCCGGCTCACGTGTGTGACCTCGCGTGTCCTGCCGGGCGCGCGGCACCCCGCTCACCCTGTTTGATAGCCCGCATGATCATCACCGGCCTGCTCCTCGGCCTCGTCCTGGGCTTCGTGTTCCAGCGCGGACGCTTCTGCGTCACGGGCGCTTTCCGCGACCTGTTCACTATCCGGTCCACCCGATGGCTCACCGCGTTCATGGTGATCGTGGCCGTCCAGTCGGTGGGCGTGTTCGCCCTCGACGCCCTGGGCGTGATCACCCTGGAGGCGGAGACGTTCCCGTGGCTGGGCACGATCATCGGCGGCCTGATCTTCGGCTTCTCGATCGTGCTCGCGGGCGGCTGCGCCACCGGCACGTACTACCGCGCGGGCGAGGGCCTCGTGGGCTCGTGGTTCGCACTGATCTTCTACATCGTGGGCGCCACCGCGTTCCGCAAGGGACCGCTGGCCGGCACCACCGAGGCCGTCCGCTCCGTGGAGACGCAGACGGGCTCGTTCCAGCAGCTCACGGGACTGTCCCCGTGGGTGTTCGTGGCGCTGCTCGTGGCCGGCGTCGGCCTGGCCGTGCGTCATCACCTGCGTCGCGAGGCGGCCATGACCCGCTTCCGCCTGCCCGCTGCCAAGACCGGCCTCGCGCACGTGCTCACCGAGAAGGCGTGGCACCCGTTCGTCACCGCGGCGATCATCGGCGTGCTGGCGATCCTCGCGTGGCCGCTCTCCTGGGCGACCGGCCGTGAGTCCGGCCTGGGCATCACCGGCCCGTCCGCGAACATCGGCGCGTTCCTCGGCACGGGCGAACTCGAGCTCGTGGACTGGGGCGTGCTGATGGTGACGGGCCTGCTGATCGGCTCGTTCATCGCCGCGAAGGCCTCCGGCGAGTTCCGCGTCCGCGTGCCCGACGCGCAGACCACCGTCCGCTCGATCATCGGCGGCCTCGGCATGGGCTGGGGCGCGGCGTGGGCCGGCGGCTGCACCATCGGCAACGCGATGGTGAACACCGCGACCTTCAGCTTCCAGGGCTGGACCGCGCTCGTGTTCATGGTGCTCGGCACCGGCCTGGCGGCCAAGCTCTTCATCCTCAACCACCGCGGCAAGGGCACGACGCCGGTCCCCGCCCCCGGCTCCGGCCTCGCCTCGGCCGAGGGCGCGGCGGCGAACGCCGGGACGGCCCGCCCCGTGAAGCTCACGCCGATCGGCTGAGCCGGCCCGCCCGCGCACGACCTCTGACCACCGACACCAAGGAGAGAACACCATGGCGAAGCACCTGCTCGAGACCGACGGCCAGGTCTGCCCCTTCCCGCTCGTGGAGGCCAACCAGGCGATGCAGCAGATCCCCTCCGGGGACGAGCTCGTGATCGACTTCGACTGCACCCAGGCCACCGACTCCCTGCCCCGCTGGGCCGCGGAGAACGGCCACGAAGTCACCGACTTCGTGAAGCGCGGCGCCGCAGAGTGGACGATCACCGTGAAGAAGGGCTGAGGGGCGGCGGAGCCTCTCGGCACCTCCGCCCGCCGCGGAGGGCCTCAGACCTCCAGCAGCACCTTGATCTCGCGGCGCTCGTCCATGGCCCGATACGCCTCGGCGGCGTCGTCGAGCGGCATGCGCGCGGTGAACACGCGGCCGGGCTGGATCTCCCCGGACTGGATGCGCTCGATCAGCTCGGGCAGGAAGCGGCGGACGGGGGCGGGGCCGCCCTCGAGGTGGATCTGCCGGCCGAAGAGGTCGGAGCCGTCGAGGGTCTGGTCGTGGGAGACGCCCACGAACCCGAGGTACCCGCCGGGGCGCACCGAGGCTAGGGCCTGGTCCATCGAGCCCTGCGTGCCGACGGCCTCGCACACCCCGTGCGCGCCGTAGCCGCCGGTGAGCTCGCGCACCTGGGCGGCGCCCTCCTCGCCGCGCTCGGCGATCACGACGTCCGCGCCGAACTCCCGGGCGAGCGCGGCCCGATCCTCATGGCGGGAGAACACGATGACCTGCTCCGCGCCGAGGGTCTTGGCGGCCAGGACGGCGCACAGGCCGACGGCGCCGTCGCCGACCACGGCGATGGTCTTGCCGGGGCCGGCCTGCGCGGCGACGGCGGCGTACCAGCCGGTGCCGAGCACATCCGAGGCGGCGAGGTAGTCGGCCAGGCGGTCCGGGTCCGAGGGCTCACCCCCGGGCACCTTCACGAGGGAGCCGTCGGCGAGCTCGACGCGCATGTACTGCGCCTGACTGCCCGTGTACTCGCCGGCGTTGACGCAGCGGGACTGGTAGCCGGCCTGGCAGATCTCGCACGTGTTGTCCGAGAGCATGAAGGAGCCGATCACGAAGTCGCCGACCTCGAGGGTGGCGACGTCCTCGCCCTTCTCCACGATCGTGCCGACGTACTCGTGGCCCATGCGCCGGTGGTCGACGTCGTTGTGGCCGCGGTAGGGCCACAGGTCCGAGCCGCACACGCACGCGGCGGCCAGCTTCAGGACCACGTCCGTGGGCTGGGCGACGCGCGGGGTGTCCACCTCCTCCACGACGACGTCACCCGGCGCGCGCATGACGACGGCCTTCATCGTCGCGGGGATGGCAGGGGTGACGGGGATCTGTGCGGTCATGGTCTGTCCTCCGGTCTGGCCCGGCGGTCCGGGCGGCGGTGTGCGGGGACCAGTCTTGCGCCCCTGGGCCGTGGAGACGACACATCGGCGTCGCAGGCGGGGCCGGTGGATGACCGCGCGCCAGCGACATCACCGCCGGGCAGAACCGCGGTGATGTCGCTGGCGTGAGGTCGGCCGACACACCCCGCTCGGCTCACAGCGAACGAGCGCCGCCGGGCGTTACGCTGTGGTTCCCATCACATCCGACTCCCCTCGGAGGCCCGTCGTGACCCTTACCCTGCCCGCCCGCCTCGAGCGCACCGCCGCCGAGCACCCGAACTCCACCGCCCTGGTCCTCGGCGAGAACCGCATGACGTACGCGGAGCTGCATGACCAGTCCCAGCGTCTGGCCGGGCTCATGCGGCAGGAGGGCATCGGCCCCGGGGACCGCGTGGCGCTCATGGTGCCGAACATCCCGGCGTTCCCGGTGGTGTTCTTCGCGGCCCTGCAGCTGGGCGCCGTCGTCGTCCCCATGAACCCGCTGTTCAAGCGCCGCGAGATCGAGTACTACCTGGAGGACTCGGGCGCGTCGATGCTGTGGTCCGTGCCGTCCGAGGAAGCCATGGAGGGCGCCCGCGAGCGCGGTGTGCCGCTGCGCACCCTCGGCGAGGACGGCCTCGCCCCGCACCTCGCGGCGAGCCCCGGCCCGGTGACCGAGACCGTCGAGCGGGACCTCGAGGACGACGCCGTCATCCTCTACACCTCCGGCACCACCGGCCGCCCCAAGGGGGCCCAGCTGACCCACCGGAACATGGGCACCAACGCGGACACCGCGGCGGAGACGCTGATCCAGCTCCAGCACGGGGAGACCGTGCTCGGCTGCCTGCCGCTGTTCCACGTCTTCGGCCTCACGTGCGCGCTCATGGCGCCCGTGACGATGGGCGCCAGCCTGGCGTTGATCCCCCGCTTCGATCCCGCCGTGGCCGCGCAGACCGTCCGGGAGCGCGCGGTGGACGTGTTCATCGGCGTGCCCACCATGTACGGGGCCGTGCTGGCCGCGGCCAAGGACCATCCGGAGGACCTGGCCAGCCTGCGCCTGGGCGTCTCCGGCGGATCGGCCCTGCCCGTGGAGCTGCTGCGCCGCTTCGAGGCCACCTTCGACTGCGAGATCCTCGAGGGCTACGGCCTGTCCGAGACCTCCCCGGTCGCGTGCTTCAACCATCCGGGTGAGGCGCATCAGCCGGGCTCGATCGGACGCGCCGTCCGCGGGTGCGAGATGCAGCTGGTGACGCCGGACGGAGCCGTCGTGCCCGAGGGCGACGAGGAGACCCTGGGCGAGGTGTGGATCCGCGGGGAGAACGTGATGAAGGGCTACTGGGGCAAGCCGGAGGCCACCGCCCAGGCCATCACCGAGGACGGCTGGTTCCGCTCCGGCGATCTCGCCCGGCGCGATGCCGCGGGCAACTACTACATCGTGGACCGCACGAAGGACATGATCCTGCGCGGCGGGCTCAACGTGTACCCGCGCGAGATCGAGGAGGTGCTCTACGAGCACCCGGCCGTCGCGGAGGCCGCCGTGGTGGGGGTGCCCCACCCGGAGCTCGGTCAGGAGGTCGCCGCGCACGTGGTGCTCGCCCCCGGTGCGCACGCCACGGAGGAGGAGCTGATCCAGCACGTCAAGTCCCAGGTGGCGCCCTACAAGTACCCGCGCACCGTGACCGTGCGGGACGGGCTGCCCAAGACCGCCACCGGCAAGATCCTCAAGCGGGAACTGACGCCGACGGAGTGAGCTCGGGATGACCGCCCGGGCCCGCGTGTGGGCCGAGGTGCTCGCGGAGGCGGGCGCCGCCGTCGCGCCGGGTGGCGGTCGGCGCCCCGGGGCAGGTGCACGCGCTGCTGCCGGACTGCGGATGCGACGCCTGCGACCCCGGGTCGGACGAGCTGCTCGAGGCCGTGGCCGGGTGCCGCCGCTCAGAACAGTGCCGCCACCCCCCGCGCGGCGAGCGGGAGGAGCCGCACGGCCCGCACCACAGTGAACGCGGTGACCACCGAGACGAGCGCCCACTCCCGCCAGGACCCGGTCCGGCCGAGAAGGGGGAGCCGGAACCGTCCGGAGGACTGCCACCACCACAGGCGTGCGGGGGGCTCCGGGCTGAGCGGCCAGAGCAGGGCCACCCCGTTGTTGGTGAGGGCGTCGCCGAGGATGTGCACGCTCACGCCGACGGCCACGGAGGCGGGGATCCACCACAGCCCGTCGCTGAGGACGGTCGCCGACACCGCGACCAGGATGCCGAGCGCCCACGCGGCCCTCCATCCCCGGTTCGGGAGCAGTCGGAGGGCCTTGGCGGCCACGGCCGCCAGGAACGCGGCGATGACCCCCTGACCCGGCGTGTAGACGTGCCCCGCGATCGGCACCTGGATGGAGGCGGCCGCCGTCGCGATGGCGGTGAACGCCGCGATCCCCACCAGCGAGTGTGTGCCGCGCCGATGCCCGCCGGCCACGTGGCGGATGCCGCGACTCAGCCACTCGGTCAGGGGCGGCAGGGCGTGGACGACGGTGGCGCGAGGGTGGTCCCAGTCGCTGATCATGGCCGCGCCGGCGGTGGTCACGGCGCCGAGCAGCTGGAGTTCGGCGGGCAGGTGCAGCACGGCGATCGGCGACTGCCAGTGCGTGAGCGCCAGCCAGGCCGCGGCGCCGGTGGCCGCGTGGGACGGGCCCATCATGGGTGAGGTCCTCTCGTTCGCAGGACCGGGCCGCGTCACCGCGCCTGTGCGGGCCGGCGGGCGGCCCGCGGGGAAGGAAGAGGACCAGG
The DNA here is from genome assembly GCF_017168505.1 of Micrococcus sp. KRD077. Lineage (NCBI taxonomy): Bacteria > Bacillati > Actinomycetota > Actinomycetes > Micrococcales > Micrococcaceae > Micrococcus > Micrococcus sp. KRD077. The sequence continues at coordinate 27,747 of NZ_JABFAZ010000031.1, forward strand.
GTGGCAGGCGGGGCGGACACGGTAAGGACGCCGCCGCGGCTGGAGCGGGTCGAGGCGGCTGCCCGGCCGGGGGCGGCCGCCCGGCCCCTCACCCCGTCATCGCCAGCACCAGCGGGGCCAGCAGGGCGGTGAGCACACCGGAGCAGGCCATGGCGAGGGCGGAGAACGCACCGGTCTTCGGGCCTTCGGCGAGGGCGCGGGCGGTGCCGATGCCGTGGGAGCTCACGCCGATGGCCAGGCCGCGCACGCGGGGGTCGCGCACGCGCAGCCGGTCGAGCACCCAGGGGGCCAGCACGGCGCCGAGCACGCCGGTGAGCACGGGGAGCACGGCGGCGAGGGAGACGATCCCGCCGCCGGCGTCGGCCACCGCCATGGCGATCGGCGTCGTCGCGGACTTGGGGGCGAACGTGGCGGCCAGCGCGGCGTCCCCGCCCATTGCCCGCACGATCAGCACGGCGCTCACCATGGCGGTCAGCGAGCCGACGGTGACCCCGACGGCGACCGGCAGCAGCAGCTTCCGGATGTCAGGGCCGGCCCGGTACAGGGGGACGGCGAGGGCCACGGTGGCGGGGCCCAGCAGGAAGGTGAGGTAGCTGCCGCCGATCATGTAGGTCTCGTAGTCGATGCCGGTCAGGGCCAGGAACGCGGCCACCAGCACGATCGTCACGAGCACGGGCGTGAGCAGGGCGGTCTGCCGGGCGGCGAGCCACAGGCGGCGGGAGAGCACAGCAACGGCGAGGGTCAGCGCGATGCCGAACAGCGGTGTGTGCAGGAGCGCGTCCCAGGCCTCGGCGAGGGAGTCGGTCAGTTCGGCGGCGTTCACTGTGCGTCCTCCTTGTCCGTGAGGCGGCGGGCGAGCGGGGCGGCGACGCCGGCGGTGACCACCAGCCCCAGCAGCCAGGGCACCACGAAGCCGACCAGCATCAGCGCCCGGTGTTCCTCGATGAGGCCCAGCACCGCGACGACGCCGACGCCCGCCGGGACGAACAGCAGCGGCAGGTGCTGGAGCAGGTGATGGCTCGCCGTCATCACCGGCGCGTCCTCGGCCGGCCGGCGCCACGCGAGCAGGCCGAGCAGCAGGAGCATGCCCAGCACGGCCCCGGGGATCGGCAGGTGCAGCGTGTCGGCCACGAGCGTGCCCGCCAGCTGGCAGATCAGCAGGATCAGCAGGCCCTCGATCATCGGGGTTCACCTGCCTCGGACGGGCCCACGGGCGGCAGGCCGGGGACGACGCCGCTCCCCGCGGCGTCGAGGTGCGCCTGCAGGGCGCGCTGGGCGTCTGCGGCGCGCCCGGCGGCCAGCTGAGCGCAGATCTCGGCGTGCCCATCGAGGAGGCGGCGGGCGGCGTCGACGGATCCGCCGGTGGCGGCGTGGATGAGGCGGGCCAGGCGGGGGGCGAAGGTGCGCACGACCTCGTCGAAGGCGGCGTTGCCGCACGTGGCGATCACGTCCCGGTGGAAGCGCACGTCCAGCGCGGAGAACGCCGCGAGGTCGCCGGCGTCCAGGGCGGCGCGCTGCTGCTCCAGGTTGGCGGTGAGCGTGGCGACGAGGGGCCCGACGGCGTCGGGCCGCGCGGCGACCGTGGCGAGGGCGGTGGACTCGAGGAGGCCGCGCAGGGCCGTGAGGTCGGCCACGCTCTGCGGCGTGAGGGCCTGCACGGCCGCGCCCTTCTTGGGGAGGAGCCGCACCAGGCCCCAGCGCTCGAGCTGGAGGAGGGCCTCCCGGGCCGGCGTCCGGGAGATGCCGGCCTCCGTGGAGAGCTGGACCTCGGTGAGCATCTCCCCCGCGGCGATCTCACCGCGGACGATGCGCCAGGCGACGTCGTGGGCCAGGCGGCCGGCAGCCGTGGCACGACTGCCCCATAAGGGGTCGGAGAGTGGAGTCATGCGGGCCAGAATAATCAGATGCATGCATGGATGTATGCATTGTGTCGGACTCGGAAGAGGTCCGGGTGGGGAGGGGTACAAGGTGCCGGCACCTGTCGAAGCGGGCCTGCGGAGCGGCTGTCAGCCGAGTTCTGTGCCGGTCAGGGGTGCGCGGGGAGGGCGCGGTTGCGGGCGGCCCCGCCCCTGACTGGCCGTTGCGCACCGCGCGGCTGACGCTGCGCCCGCACCGGGAGGACGGCCTCGCCGGCCCTGCCGGATCGGTGTCCCAGCTGGACCTGGGGTTCGAGACGTACGGCCTGCACCGGGTGGTGGCGCAGATGGACGCCCGCAACCCGACGCCCGCCCGGATGGCCGGGACACTACACGCGGCATGAGGCTGGTCAGCCCGGTAGTCCACACCCGGTCAACCCCGCCGGCCCGCACGCGCGGCGAACTCGTCCAGACAGGCGAGCACCTCGGTGGCCAGCCACACCCGGTTCCGACGCTGAGCGGACGCGGCCTGCAGAGCGCCGGCCTCGACAAGCTGGTCCACGGCCCGCTGGGCGGCCGGGCGCGAGACACCCAGCGCCTGGGCCAGATGGTCCACGGTCACGGCCGGTTGCGCGATGATCACCGCGAGCGCCCGCCAGACCGCCGCGTCCCGCCGGGCGGTGAGCCGCTCGCGCCAGCCGGTCAGGGCCTCGTCCAGGTCCGCGACGAGCTCTCGGCCGTTGCCGACGGCGGCCAGGGCGGCCTGCGCGAAGCGGCGCACGATGGGCGCGGGGTCGCCGTCGCGGTAGGCGGTGAGGGCGTCGAAGTATCCGGCCGTGTCCGTGAGGAGTCCCGCGGAGAGGGGCACCCCCATACGGGTGATCGCGCCGGCCCGATGCAACACGGCGTGCACGAGGACGCGCCCGGTGCGGCCGTTGCCATCCGCGAACGGGTGGATGGTCTCGAACTGAGCGTGCGCGATGGCGGCCTGCACGAGGGCGGGTACGTCCGTGCGGCGCAGATAGGCGAAGAGATCGTCCATCCCGGCACGCAGGCGCTCCGGGTGGGGCGGGACGAACTGCGCCGTGTGCGGCGTGGGCGCCCCGCCCCCGATCCACCCCTGCGCATCGCGGTAGGCGCCCGGCCGGGCATGCTCCTGACCGTCCATGAGGGCACGATGGGCGGCCAGCAGGGCAGGCTCATCCAGGTCGGCGGCCAGCCGGGAAGCAGCGCCCATGGCCCTCACGTTCGCCGCCACGAGCGCTGCGTTCGGGCGGGTGCGTTCGCCGAGAGTCGCCAGGGCGAGGGCTCGCGCGCCCGCGGAGATGTGCTCGATCTGCGAGGAGGACGCGGACTCAGTGCGCAGGAGCACCGCGTCAATCGGGGCGATCTCGCCGGTGAACCCCGGGAGGGCGTGGCTGATCTCGGCGTCGAAGCGCACGACGGCGGCCGTCGCCTCCTCGACCTCGGTCGCCAGATCGGAGGGCAGGTCGAGCCCGAGTCGGGCGATGCGGGCCGGGAGCGCGGCTCGATATGGGCCTGCTGCACGCACGCGAGCGCGGCGGGAGCGCAGCCCGGCGTCATGCGGGTCCGCGGTCCAGGGGCGCTGTTCCCAGCCGACGGCCCACGGGGTCGGGCGCGGATCGTTGCTCATGCCACAACCTTACGCAACGTTATGTCTAGAGCGTTGCGTACTTCTGGGCGTCGTGAGGTGGAAAGCCGTCGGCCCCGGGCCCGATGCTCCGAGGCGAGCATCGCGTAAGTGACGCCGTCCACCCAGCCGCGGGTGCGGTGCAGTGACTCCTCCTTGAAGGTGCCCTCGTGGCGCAGGCCGACCTTCTCCATCACGCGCGGGATGGGCGCGTTGTCCGCGAAGGCGTGAGCCTCCACGGGTCGGACGCCGAGGCCCGCGAAGGCGAGGTCCAGCAGGGCACAGGCCAGCTCGGTGGCGTGGCCCCGGCCGGCGTGGGCCGGGGCTATGGTCCAGCCGATCTCGGCCTGCGCGTCCCGGGCTTCCTCGCGCGGTGCGCCGCGAGGTCGAGGAGGGGCGTGGCCATGGGGTCACGGCAACGGGCGGCGGTGACGTCCCCTCCCCTACTCTCGGCCCCATGGACGTCACCTTCACTCCGCTCGACCCGGCAGGCGCCGACCGGGACGCGCTCGTCGCCCTGCTCACCGAGAACGCGTGGCCGTTCCACACGCGCCCGCGCGTCACCCGGCCGGAGGCGGAGAAGGCCGTCGATGGCGGCGCCTGGGAGGATGAGGACCACCGCACCTTCTGGATCGAGCATCCCGAGCACGGCCGCGTCGGCGTGGTGCGCCTGGAGGACCTCACGGACCCCACCCCCTTGTTCGACCTGCGCGTGGCGGAGCGGTTCCGCGGGCGCGGGCTCGGCGCGCAGATCCTCACCGCGCTCACCCGGCGCGTCTTCGAGACGATGCCCGCGGTGGACCGCTTCGAGGGCCAGACCCGCGAGGACAACGTCCCCATGCTGCGCACCTTCCGCCGGGCCGGCTGGGTCAAGGAGGCGCACTACCGGCGCGGCTGGCCCGTGGACGGCGGCGAGCCGTTCGCGTCCGTGGCCTACGCAATGTTGCGCCAGGACTGGGCGTCCGGCACGACGACGCCGGTCCCCGCCGACGTCGACGCCCCGCCTCCGGCGGGGCGCAAGGAGGGCGCGGCTGCGGGCGGCCGCGCCCCTGACTGGCCGTTGCCCACCGCGCGGCTGACGCTGCGGCCGCACCGGGAGGACGACTTCGGCTGGTTGCAGGAGATGTACACGCAGCCCGAGGTGGTGCGCCACCTGCTGGACGAGCCCTGGGACGAGGCGACCGCGCGGGCGAAGCTGGCCAAGCGGATCACGTGGGACGACCTCGGCGGCCCGTCCGGGGCGGCGTCCCTGGTGGTGGAGCACGCGGGCGTCCCCGTGGGTGACGTGATCCTGTGGCTGACGGACCGCGAGCGCGGTGTCGCGGAGATCGGCTGGGCACTGGATCCGCGACATGCCGGTCAAGGCTTCGCCCGGGAGGCCGCGGCTGCGCTGCTGGACCTGGGGTTCGAGACGTCTGGCCTGCACCGGGTAGTGGCACAGATGGATGCCCGCAACACGGCGTCCGCCCGACTGGCCGAGATGCTCGGGATGCGTCGAGAGGCACACCACCGGCAGGACCTGTGGAGCAAGGGCGAGTGGACGGACACCCTCGTCTACGCGATGCTCGCGAGCGACCGGGGGGTGAGGGGCCATCTATGACGACGAACGGACTTCTACGCTCACCCCATGCAGCTCGAGACCGTGAGGGGGTGGACTCGCGAGGCTCACCAGGTGTGCGGACCGAGGTCCTCGAGGATCTCCAGGTCGAGAAGCCACTCGTCAGGGCGGGGAGTCTCGGGGAGCACCGGCTCGTAGGCGCCGACGTAGACGACCTCCCCCAAGCCGAGGCCGGTGGCCTCCTCTGGCTCAAGGATCGTCAGGTCAGCGTGGCCGGGGACGCGGTCGATCTCGGCGAGCCGCCCCGAGGGCCACACCTCGTGTGCCGCCCTCACCACGGCCCGCACACGACGCAACGGGATCGACCCGGCGGGGCTGCCGTCGTCGTGATGGGTGACGACCCAGCCTGCAGAGGCCAGGGGCCCAGCCTGACTCACTCCCCGGGAGGGCAGCAGGATCAGCTCGTGGACTTCCCCCACGGCGATCGAGTCACCGCAGCATTCCTGCTCCCAGTCCGAGAGCGAGGCGCGGCCGACGGCGCCGACGGTGATGTCCATGGTCGGAGTGTAGGGGCGGGGCCTCACCCGAGGGCACGCGTCACCCGAGGCGCTCCGCCCTCGTTCCAGCGGAACAGGGTGAGGTGCCACAGTCCGGGGACCGTGCGAGACGGGCCACCTCCACGCGCGCCGACGTGCCGCTGTTCGAGCGGCTCGGGTTCCGCGAGACCGTACCCGACGCGTGCATACCCGCGGCCCGGGAGTGACATCATGGACCTCGGCTCGTGCTGATACTGGGTATCGTGAGCCACGCCACTACACTGTGCTTCCACTGATAAAGGAGCAACCCCCCATGCCGACCCTGCGAACCGTCCCCCTCTCCGCCGCCACGCGGGAGGACCACCTCGCCCGCCTCCGGGCCACCAGCCCGGAGGCCCCCCTCGACATCCTGGTCGTGGGCGGCGGCTCCACCGGCGTGGGCGCCGCGTTCGACGCGGCCACCCGCGGCCTCGACGTGGGCATCGTCGAGGCCCGCGACTGGGCCTCCGGGACCTCGTCCCGCTCCTCCCGCCTCATGCACGGTGGCCTGCGCTACCTCGAGATGCTGGACGTCAAGCTGGTGTACGAGGCGCTGCGGGAGCGCGACCTGCTGCTCACCCAGACCGCGCCCCACCTGGTGCGTCCCCTGCGCTTCGTCTTCCCGTTCTTCCACAAGGTGATCGACCGCGGCTTCATCGGCGCCGGCGTCACCATGTACGACGCCATGCAGTCGCTCGGCCGCCGCCGCGCGATGGGCGCGCACCGCCATCTCAGCCGCCGCTCCATGGCCGCGACCTTCCCCTCCCTCGACGACGAGAAGATCGTCGGCGCGGTGGAGTACGCCGACGCCCAGTTCGACGACGCCCGCCTGGCCATGATGCTCGTGCGATCCGCCGTGGACCACGGCGCCGTGGCCGCCAACTACACCGCCGTCACCGGCTACCTGCGCGGCGACGACGGCCGTGTGCAGGGCGTGCGTGTCCGCGAGGAGACCTCCGGCGAGGAGTTCGACGTGCACGCGCGCGCCGTCATCCTGGCCGGGGGCGTGTGGACCCAGGAGCAGCAGGAGCTGGCCGGGGCCGACGGCGGCCTCGAGGTGCTCGCCTCCAAGGGCGCCCACATCACCGTCCCGCGCGACCGCATCCGCGCCGACGCCGCCACCGGCGTGATCACCAAGACGGAGAAGTCCGTGCTGTTCCTCATCCCGTGGGACGAGTACTGGGTGATCGGCACCACGGACACCCCGTGGGCGGAGGACGTGGCCCATCCGGCCACCACCGCGGACGACATCGGCTACATCCTCGAGCACGCCAACGCGGTGCTGAAGGAGGACCTCACGCGTGACGACGTGATCGCCACGTACGCCGGCCTGCGCCCGCTCCTGCAGCCGGTCACCGGATCCGACGGCGGCTCCACCAAGATCTCCCGTGAGCACACCGTCACCGAGGTGGCCCCCGGCCTCACCGCCGTGGCCGGCGGCAAGTGGACCACGTACCGGGCCATGGCCGAGGACGTCGTGGACTTCGTGGTGCGCGAGACCCACCCGACCCGTCCCAGCCTCACCGAGCGCATCCCCGTGCTCGGCGGCCTCGGCTACTCGGAGATCGAGGCGGAGGCGGACCGCATCGCCGCCGACTACGGCCTGGACGAGGCCCGCGTGGACCGGCTCCTGTTCCGTTACGGCACCGTCCTGCGCCATGTGCTCGACCTGATCGACGGCGACCCGTCCCTGAGCGTCCCTCTCGCCGAGGCGCCGCGCTACCTGCGCGCCGAGATCGTCTACGCGGCCCGAGCCGAGGGCGTCGTCCACCTGGACGACGTCATCGAGCGCCGCACGCGCCTGTCCACCGAGGTCCGCGACCGCGGCGTCGCGGCGGCCGAGGAGATCGCGTCCCTCGTGGCCCCCGAGCTGGGCTGGGATGAAGAGCGCATCGCCGGTGAGATCCGGGCGTACAAGGACCTCGTCGCCGCCCGCCTCCGCGGCGAGACCGCCCACGACGACGTCACCGCCGCCGCCGCGCTCGCAGCTGCCGACGCCGCCCCCGTCCACGGAAAGGAGCCCGTCCATGGGCACGATCTTCCTGCATGAGATCGCCGGCACGGCCATCCTCCTCCTGCTCGGCGTCGGCGTCGTCGCCAACGTCGTCCTGACGAAGACCAAGGGCAACGGCGGAGGCTGGCTGCTCATCAGCTTCGGCTGGGGGCTGGGCGTCTTCGCGGGCGTCTACGTCGCTGCCGCGACCGGTGCGCACCTGAACCCCGCCGTGACCGTCGGCCTGCTCGTCAGCGGCGCCGAGGAGTACGCCCCCGGCATCGCCGTGACCCTCGGCACCACGCTCGCGTACTTCGCGGCGCAGCTGATCGGCGCCTTCCTCGGCGCGGCCCTGGCCTGGCTGGCCTACCGCGACCACTACCAGGCGGAGACGGACCAGGGCGCGATCCTGGGCACGTTCGCCACAGGTCCCGAGATCCGCAACCCGCTGTGGAACATGGTCACCGAGGTGATCGCCACGTTCGTCCTGGTGTTCGTGATCCTGCTCTTCGGCTCCACCCCCTCCGGGCTCGGCCCGCTCGCGGTGGCCCTGCTCGTCGTCGCGATCGGCGCGAGCCTGGGCGGCCCCACGGGGTACGCCATCAACCCGGCGCGCGACCTGGGCCCCCGCCTGTTCCACGCCGTCGCGCCGATCCGGCACAAGGGCGGCTCGGACTGGGGCTACGCCTGGGTGCCGATCGTCGGCCCGCTCGTCGGCGCCGTCCTGGCCGGCCTCGCCGCGCCTCTGTTCGTCTGAGCGGTCTGCCCGTCCAACCCCGGCGGGCACGTTCCCCTGCGGGAACG
>NZ_JABFAZ010000032.1:0-4459 GCF_017168505.1 Micrococcus sp. KRD077
GTCATCGTGATGACTCCATTCGAGGATTCTGTGGAAGGTTGACTCGACGGATCACACGGTGGCCGCGTCCACGTCTGAGACGACACGCCCGACCACCGGGCGCTACACCACTATGCGGGACTCAACTGCCGTCTGAGCGCCTCCGTCCAGGGCACCGCGCCCAGCCCCTACCGGGTGCAGGTGCAGCTGCAGGAGGCCTACGACGACGCCGCCGAGGACGGCGCCGGCGCCCTCATGGAGCCGGTGGGCGGGCGCTGCACGTGCCCGGTCGGGACGGACTGCAAGCACGTGGCCGCCGCGCTCTACCAGGTGGTCCGCCTCGACGCCGACCAGGCCCTCGACGACGCCCGCCGCAAGCTCGCCGAGATGGTCACCACGGCGGACGCGCTGCCCGCGCCCGCCGGCCGGGGCCACGACGGCGGCGGCCCGGCCGGCCTCGACGCCCCGGCCGCGGACGGGGCGGCACCCCCACCCCCTGCCGGCCTGGACTGGCGACGGGTCATGGAGCCGCTGGCCGGACTCCACGGCCCGCGCCGGGTGGGCACGCCGCCCGCGCTGGCGATCGGCGTGGAGCTCGTGGCCGAGTCCTCCCGCAACGCGTTCCAGCAGTGGGGCCCGGCGACCGCCGGGGAGGAGCAGGTGCGCGAGGGCCGCCCGCTGTACGTGACCGTGCGCCCGCTCAAGCGCGGGGCCAAGGGGACGTGGATCAAGGGCGGGCTGACGTGGAAGGCGTTCCAGTTCCCGCGCGCCGAGTTCGCCCCCGCCCAGGAGCGGGCGATGCGCCTGATCTGGCGTCAGGTCCAGGCCGAGGACTCCTACCCGGGCGACGCCTGGTTCGGTCTGCACGTCTTCGACTCCCCGCGGATCTGGCAGCTGCTCGCGGAGGCCCGCGAGGTCGGGGTGGAGCTCGTGCCGCTGGGGCTGCTGACGGACGTGGTGCTGGAGGCGCCCGTCGCCGTCGGGCTGGACGTCACCCGCGCCCCCGACGGCGGTCTGGACGTGGCCCCGTCCCTGGACCCGGCCCCGCCCGGCCCCGGGCTGTGCGGTGTGCACGCCGTGGGAGGCATCGGCTTCTACCGCGTGGAGCTCACGGACGAGGAGGCCGTGCTCCACCTGATCCCCGCCGCACGCCCCGTCCCCGAGGCCGTGCAGCAGCTCGTGCTCGCCGGCGGGCCCGTGCGCGTGCCCGCCGCGGACCGCGAGGAGTTCCTCGGCCGGATCTACCCGCGGCTGCGTGGCGCCCTGCCCGTGACCAGCGGCGACGCCTCCGTGGAGCTGCCCGAGTTCGAGCCGCCCGTGCTGCGGCTGCGCGCCGACTTCCGACCCGGCCACGAGCTCGTGCTGCGCTGGTCCTGGCTCTACTTCGACCCGCCCCGCGAACTCGGCCTCGACGCCGGCGGCGACCCCCTGCGGGACACCCGGCACGAGGACGCGGTGCTGCGCGCCGTGGCCGAGCTCTGGCCGCGCGCCGGCCGTGCGGAGGAGCAGGTCCTCGAGGGCGTGGGCGCCGCCCGGTTCTCCGAGCAGGTGCTGCCGCTGCTGCAGCGCGCGGACCACGTGCGCGTGGACGTCACCGGCGACCGCCCCGACTACCGCGAGCTGAAGGCCGCCCCGCGCATCGAGGTCGGCACGAAGGCCACGCAGAACGACTGGTTCGACCTCGGCGTGCAGGTCTCCGTGGACGGGCACGTGCTGCCGTTCGTGGAGCTGTTCACCGCGCTCGTGCAGGGCAGGACCACGCTGATCCTCGCGGACGGCTCCTACCTGGGCCTCGACCACCCCGCCTTCGACCGGCTGCGCGCCCTGCTCTCCGAGGCCGCCACCCTGCAGGAGTGGACCCCGGAGCACACCCCCGTCTCACGGCACCAGGTCGGCTTCTGGGAGGACCTCAAGGAGCTCGCGGACGAGGTGGACGAGGACCCGGAGTGGACCGCCGCCGTCGGGCGTCTGGCCGCCGTCGAGCGCCTCCCCGAGGCCCCGCGCCCCGCCGGCCTGAAGGCCGACCTGCGCCCCTACCAGGAGGAGGGCCTGCGCTGGCTCGCGTTCCTGTGGGAGCAGGACCTCGGCGGGATCCTGGCCGACGACATGGGCCTGGGCAAGACCGTCCAGACCCTCGCGCTCTTCGCCCACGCGCGCCAGGCCCGGCCCGAGCGGCCGCCGTTCCTCGTGGTCGCGCCGAGCTCCGTGGTGTCCGTGTGGGCGGCCGAGGCCGAGAAGTTCACCCCGGACCTCGACGTGCGCGTCCTGGACACCACCACCCGCAAGCGCGGCACCGCCGTGGCGGACGAGGTGGCGGGGGCGGACGTGGTGGTCACCAGCTACACGCTCCTGAGGATCGACGCCGGCCAGTACGGCGGACTCGACTGGGGCGGGGTGGTCTTCGACGAGGCACAGTTCCTGAAGAACCGCGCCGCGAAGGTGCACACGGTGGCCCGCGACCTGCGCGCCCCCTTCCGGCTGGCCATCACCGGCACGCCGATGGAGAACTCCCTCAGCGACCTGTGGGCGCTGCTGGGCGTCGTCGTGCCGGGCCTGTTCCCGAGCCACCGCCGGTTCCGCGAGACCTACGTGACCCCCATCGAGACCGGGGGGGACCCCGAGCGGATGGCGGCCCTGCGCCGCCGCGTGCGCCCGTTCATGCTGCGCCGCTCCAAGGAGCTCGTGGCGAAGGACCTGCCGTCCAAGCAGGAGCAGATCCTCCAGGTGGAGCTCGAGCCGGCCCACCGCAAGCTCTACGACCGCGTGCTCCAGCGCGAGCGCCGCAAGGTGTTGGGCCTGCTCGGGGACATGGACGGCAACCGGTTCACCATCTTCACGTCGCTCACGCTGCTGCGGATGCTCGCGCTGGCGCCGCAGATCGTCGACGACCAGTACGCCTCCGTGCCCAGCTCGAAGCTCGAGCGGTTCCTCGACGACCTCACCGAGGTGATCGGCGAGGGGCACCGCGTGATCGTGTTCAGCCAGTTCACGAGCTTCCTGCGGGTGATCGCCGAGGAGCTGGACCACCTGGAGATCGAGCACGCGTACCTCGACGGCTCCACGCGCGGGCGCGCCGACGTGATCCGCGGCTTCCGCGAGGGCGAGGCGCCGGTGTTCCTGATCTCCCTGAAGGCGGGCGGCTTCGGCCTGACCCTGACCGAGGCGGACTACGTGTTCCTCATGGATCCGTGGTGGAACCCCGCTGCGGAGGCGCAGGCCGTGGACCGGGCGCACCGGATCGGGCAGGAGCGGACCGTGATGGTCTACCGGCTCGTGTCCGAGGGGACGATCGAGGAGAAGGTGCTCGAGCTGCAGCGGCGCAAGGCCGAGCTGTTCGGCGCGCTCATGGACGAGTCCGACGACTCCGGAGCCGGCGCCTTCACCGACTCCCTCACCGCCGAGGACATCCGGGAGATGCTCGGCGCCGAGGAGTGAGGGCCGCGCGAGGCGGGCCGGACGTTTTCGTTCACGAAACGGCGGCGTGTCGCGACGTTTTCGTTCGGGAAACGGCGGCCCGCCCGCCCGTTTCGTCAACGAAAGTCGTCCCCGGGGCGCCGTTTCCCGAACGAAAGCGGGGGGTAGCCTCGGGCCATGCGTCGCCCGTCCCGTTCCAGCACCGCCGACCCCGCCAGCACCTAGGGCGTGTCTGAGAATAGATGCACGAGTCAGCTGAGACCCTGGGGACATGTCCCGGTTCCAGATGCTCTCCGACGCCCAATGGGAGTTGATCGCCCCGATGCTCCCGACCCGGACCGGCCGCGCCGGCAGGCCGTTCGCCGACGCCCGCACCATGGTGGAGGCGATCATCTACCGGTACCGGTGCGGAATCGCTTGGAGGGATCTGCCCGAGGTCTACGGGCCCTGGCAGACCGTGTGGACCTGGCATCGGCGCTTGGCCGAAAAAGGCACATGGGACACGGTGCTGGCCACGCTGACCGCCGCCGCTGACGCCGAAGGCCTGATCGATTGGTCGGTCTCGGTGGACTCCACGATCGCCCGCGCCCACCAGCACGCGACGAACATCACCCGCCACACAGGGGGATGGATCGAACTACAAGAATCCGCGTGAGGAGCCGGCCGATCACGGCATCGGGCGCTCCCGTGGCGGGCTGAGCACGAAGATCCATCAGCTCGTCGATGGGACCGGGCTGCCGCTGGTCAGCCTGATCACCCCCGGCCAGGCAGGGGACTCCCCGATGCTGCTTCCTCTTCTGGAGCAGCTGCGCGTGACCCGGCCAGTAGGGCGGCCCCGGACCCGCCCCGAGGCCGTGCTGGGCGATAAGGCGTACTCCTCCCGGGCGATCCGCACCCACCTACGCGCCCGTGGGATCAAAGCGGTCATCCCCGAACCGGCCGACCAGCAGGGCCACCGCAGACGGCGCGGTGCCCGCGGCGGGCGCCCCGTCAGCCTCGACGCGGCCGCCTACAAGGGCCGCAACGTCATCGAGCGCCAGTACGCGCACCTGAAGCAGTGGCGGGG
>NZ_JABFAZ010000032.1:4559-7032 GCF_017168505.1 Micrococcus sp. KRD077
CCGACCAGCAGGGCCACCGCAGACGGCGCGGTGCCCGCGGCGGGCGCCCCGTCGGCCTCGACGCGGACGCCTACAAGGGCCGCAACGTCATCGAGCGTCAGTACGCTCACCTGAAGCAGTGGCGGGGTCTGGCGACCCGGTATGACAAGTACGCGATCATCTACAGGGCCGCTGTGGTCCTGAATGCTGTGCTCGCGTGGTCGGAGGCATTGTCAGACACGCCCTAGTTGTACTGACCGGAGACGTTGATCGAAGTCCCCCCTGAGAACAGCTGGATCACGGCTCAACATCAGCCGACGTGGAAGTCCTTCTCCCGCGCTTCGCCGCCCTCAAGCCACCGGACGCGCAGCACATCTGGAGAACCACCACCCATCGCAAACTCGACACCGAGGCGACGAGACTGCCCCGCGTGAATGACGGTGGGCGTACCGTCCGTGGCCAGGTACATTCGCGAGTCTTCGATGGCGGGTTCAAACGTGACCTCTTCGGCATCGAGTTCTCCCACATTGGTGATCTCGAGCCAGCGACGAGTCCGATACTGAGGACGGCCGCTTCGGGAAAACCCGTTGTGCTCACGCTCCTGGTGTGGCTGCACGATGAACCGCACGCCAGCCGTCGTGGAAGTCGACGCGAGCGGCGCCAGCTTCATTTGGGCGATGTCATACTCGATTGCCTTCCGTACCTCATGTTCCAGTTGTGTGGTGGTGTTGAACTCTCCAAGGAGCCCACGCTTCTGGAGTTCAGCCTTGAACTCTCGCAGGCCCTCCAGTTGTTTCGTGTCGACATCATGGGGCAGGGGCGCGGTTGAGAAGTAGGGGTGCACTGGTTTTCCGAGGGCTTCGGCGCGCTCGATCTCCTCGACAGTTCCAGACACAGCCTCCGGGGTGGGGGAGCCAAGGCGGCCACCGAACAGTGCGATGACGATGTCCGACCCCTCAACACCCTGCATGTTGATGAAGGACTGCGGGTGCCCTCCGAGCTGGGGCACCGAAGACGTCTCCCACCGCCATGGCTGGAGGACAACCTGCTTGTTCTGCGCATTGGCCTGGTTCCACTCATGAACCGCCTTTTCTACGGCGTCTCTGGCCTCTCCCGTGTCGGAGGGAGACGCGATCAGAATGCGAAGAACGGTCGCCGTGTACGCCATGACAGCCACAATAGCTCCGTGAGCCGGACTTCACCTCAGGTCGCACGGAGTCGTATGCCAATGCTCACCTGCTGCGGGGCAACACGATGGACGTCTCCGGTAAGTACACCTAGCGAGTCGCCCATACCACGGCTGCCAGCCCGATATCTTGATATCGGGACATTTAGGAGCTCTCCATGCCGATCGACTTCCATGCCAAGCGCAACGCCCGCACCTACGTCGGCCGCGAGGCTCATTCTAGTTGGACCACCGCGATGACGGCGTTGGTGAACCCTGAGGGGCTCGACGTCGTTGATGTCGGCTGTGGGGGCGGCATCTACTCCCAGCAATGGGCTCGCCTGGGCGCTTCCAGTGTGGTGGCACTGGACTGGAGCGAGTCGATCCTCGAGTCGGCGCGGGACGCGGTCGGGGACGACCCTCGCATAAGTTTCCGCATCGGGACCGCCGATGCGACCGGCCTCCCGGACGCCTCCTGCGACCTGGTCTTCGCGCGCGCACTGGTCCACCACCTCGACGACCTTGCTGGTTTCATGCGCGAGGCCGCGCGGATCCTCCGGACGGGCGGCTGGCTGATCGTCCAGGACAGGACGATGGAGGACGTGGCTGAGCCCGGGAGCCGCACCAACCCGCGCGGCTACTTCTTCGAGGTTCACCCCCAACTGCTGCGGGTCGAACAGGGGCGTCGCCCCGAAACCCAGGTCGTTCTTGGTGCCATGACAGGGGCCGGCTTCAACGCCACGGACGTGTTCAGCCTGCACGAGACACGCCGGCACTACGAGGAGCGCGAGGAGTACCTCGAAGAGATCCGGAACCGGGTCGGGCGCAGCATCCTGCACGATCTGGACGAAGACCAACTCGCTGAGCTGGTCGACCGACTCCGTCAAGAACTGCCCGAGACCAACCTCACCGAAACAGACCGATGGACCGTGTGGGCAGGGCAGAAGGCATAGCAATCCTCAGTCCCTTGGGTGACGCCGCATAGGGCTCTGCGCCGCCCGTAACTCGGCATGAGCGCGCGACCACGCGCAACGCCTGCCACCGGGGTGAGATCCGATAAGCAGACGCGCCGCAATGGTGGCTATGCAGCATCGGTGACCGTTGGTGCGGTGCAGGCAACCCCTCGACATCATTACAGTGCCCTGTGGTTGCCTTGGGTCTGCCGTGACTCCACGGTGGCCCGAATGAAGCGTCCCGGGTGTGATGCCGCTTCCTTTCGAGTTCGAGAGGATGTTGTTCATGCCGAAGAAGTTCGATCCCGAGGTGAAGGACCGCGCGGTGCGGATGGTCCTGGACCGTGTCGAGGAAGCCGGGTCAGTCACGAAGGCC
>NZ_JABFAZ010000032.1:7132-11369 GCF_017168505.1 Micrococcus sp. KRD077
CCGGCTCGTCGAAGGTCAGGCCGTCACGAACTGGAAGCAGGCCCTCGCCCAGCTCGCCGCGGCCTACCCCGACCGGATCAACCCCTACCTGTGACCACCCCGCTTACACAGACAAGTTGACACGCCCCATCCGGGTCCATGTCGGCCAGCCAGAGGCACCAGCGCTGCTGGCCGCGGATCAACTCGACCGCACCGACGTAAGGGCGCACGTAGGGGGCCATCACGGGGTCGGCCATCACGGCCTGGTACTGCTCTGCGGTGACGATGAGGTTGCCGTCATCCGTGGGCTTGGAGCCATAGACGACCTCCGGCATGTCGGGGGCGAGCGGGATGCTGCGCTTCTCCACCAACACGTTGGGCCCATCCACCAGGTAGGCGTTGATCGTCTTCACCCCGGGCACCTCGCGGGCCTCACCGCGCGCATGCTCGTATTTGAACAGGCGCGCCCTGGCGTCGGGGTCGCGGGTGAAGCCGACGATCACGCAGTGCACCGCGGCCTTGCCGGGGGCCTGGGAGTCCCACGCGAAGGTGCGGTGGGCGAACTTGATCCGCCAGCCAGCCTGGAAGATTGGGGCGAACAAGCGGGCCGGCTGGTCCCCCTGAACGATGGAGTTCGTGGTCACGAACGCCCACTCCCCATCCCGCTCATCCAGCAGGCGCAGGGTGAGTGCGTGCCAGGAGGTCACGAAGTCCAGGCGGGAAAGCTGCTTGTCACCACCCCAGGCGGCCTGCATCAGGGCCAGCTGGGCAGCCGTGCGGGTGTGGTCGCCCAGGAACGGGGGGTTGCCGAACACGAACGTGCGCCCGGCCGGGGTCGGCAGGGCCTCGGCCCAGTCGAGGGTGAGCGCGTCGTGCTGGTAGATGGTCGCGGTGATCTTGATCGGCAGGCGGTCCGGGGCCTGGCCGAGGGCCGCGGCGAGCTGCCGGTTGGCTTGGTGGTCCACGAGGAACATGGCGGTCTCGGCGATCTTGGCCGGCCACCAGTTGATCTCGATCCCGTAGAACCGGTCGATGTGGATCCGCTGGTCCAAGCTCACGTCCAGGGACAGGTCCTGGGACCCAGTACGACGGCGCTGGTCAGCCAGCAGGTCCGTCTCGATCTCGCGCAGCTTGGCGTAGGCCAGGTTCAAGAAGTTGCCGGCCCCGCAGGCCGGGTCGACATAGATGTTGGCGGCCATCTCCTCGATCAGGCCGATCACCTCACGCCGGGAGGTGGTCTTGTTCTGGATGAGCCGGTCCGCTCGGGCGCGGTACTCGTCCAGGAAGAGCGGGCCGATGGTCTTGAGGATGTTCTCCTCGGAGGTGTAGTGCTCCCCGTCCCCGCGGCGGGCCTGCTTGGACTTGACCAGTTGGAACATGGAGCCGAATACGGCCGGGGAGATCTGGGTCCACCGGAACCGGCAGGCGGCCACGAGCGCGTCCCGGAAGTTGTTGGTGAGGAACCCGGCGGTGGAGGTGCCGTCGAAGATGCCGCCGTTGACGTAGGGGAAGCGGGCCAGGGAGTCCGGCACACCGCGGCGCCGGTTCTCGGGGGTGTTGAGCACGCGGAAGAGGGCGTCGAGCTGGGGGCCGAGGTTGTCGGCGGTGGTGTCCCACTCCACCCAACGCTGGAACAGGTCGGCCTCCCACAGGCCGGCGTCGTCGCCGTAGAGCAGGAACAGCAGCCGGGTGAGCAGGATCGAGGCCTGCTGGGTGGCGAACTCCTCCTCCTCGGCGTCCTCGGGGGCCTCCTCGCCCACGGGCACGTCCACCTCGTCTCCGACGAGGGCGGTGAACATAGAGGCCATCAGCTGCGCGGCCGCGATGGAGGCCTCTTGCTCCTCGGCCTTGGTCACGGTGTCCCGGCCGGCCAGGAACATCAGCTGGTCCACGTGATCGGCGGCCTCTTGCACGGTGAACTCGGCCACCCAGCCGGCCTCGCCCAGACGTTCGACGCGGATGCGGGCGAAGTCGGTGACGAGCACGTACTTGGGCCACTCGTGCTGACCGATGGATCCGCCGGCCAGGTAGTCCAGGGCCTGGGCGTGGGCGACGTCGAGGTCGGCACCCAGGGACTTGGCCTCGCCCAGGGCGACGCCGGACCAGAAGAAGTCGATGTAGCCGGCCCCGCCGGTGGAGGCGCGCGCGGCCCCGCGCTCGAACAGGTCGATGCGCTCGGGGATCACCCCGAAGGTTCGCAGCAGGTCGGACCAGAACTGCTGGGCGAAGGACTTCTCCGTGTGGGTCTGTCCATCGGCGCGCCAGCGGTCGATGCGCTGACCCCAGGCATGTCCGAAGTCGTCCAGGGCTGTGCGGATGACGCCGCGATCTGCAAGTTGCTCCACAGGCACAACGTACACGGGGCCCTGCCGTTCTAAACCTAAGAATCGGGGCCGAGAGGGTCAGCTGGAAACGGGCGGTTTCTCTACGTGGGTGTCGATGAGGAAGCCGGCGATGGCGAACCCCGCGTTGACCGCGAGCTTGGCATGGCGAGGTGCCGGCCCCACAGAGCGCTTGCCTCGACCGTGGGCGTCGCTGAGGGCATTCCTCATCGCGGCCAGTCCTCCAACAAGCGTTGCCGCCCCACTGAGGATCTGCTTGATGATCTGTTCGCTGTGCTGATCCGGTGCCACCTGCATCGCACTTGAGGTGGCCTTGTAGAGCCGAGCGAGATCCCACCCGTCTTCGTACTTCACTCCGCGTTCATCGCAGATGTGCTTGCACACGCTCTCGATGGTGGTGCGGGTCGCGGTGATAGCTCCGTCGGGGTCGTCCTGGACTTTGGTCAGCGCGGCCTGCCAGGACCTGTTGACGGCCTCCCAGTCCTCGAGCTTCTGCAGGGACTCCTGTGCTGCGTGCGCGCCGGGGGTGCCGGCGGAGAGGAGCATGCCCCGTAGCCGGGTGAGCTCCCCTTCAGGGGGGCGGCCGTTTTTGAACTCGCCGTCGTAGGAACACAACTCCAGTAGCACGGCGCGTTGTTGAGGCAGCGGAAGAGAATGCAACCCGGTCTGGAAGATCTGCCATCGGGAGGGGCTCCCGTTCCACCGATAGGGGCCCAGCATGTCGGTGTAACGAGCGAAGAAGTCATGGAGATGGGGGCCGCTGAAGCCTGTCTCCTTGGCGAAGAGCGAGGTGGCTAGAGAATCGATCCGGAACGGCAAAAGCGTTGGAGAGGTAGAGGCCATATACGCTCCTAGGGCGTGTCTGACAAACAGTCTAGGGGCCCACTGGCACCTTGGAAGGCATGTCCCGTTTCCAGATGCTCTCCGATGCCCAGTGGGAGCTGATCGCCCCGATGCTGCCTACTCACACGGGCCGGCCCGGCAGGCCCTTCTCGGATGCGCGGATGATGATCGAGGCCATCATCTACCGGTACCGGTGCGGGATCGCCTAGCGCGATCTGCCCAAGGTCTTCTGGCCGCGGCAGAGAAGTGTGGACCTGGTATCGACGCATGGCCGAAGAAGGCACCTGGGATCGGGTGCTTCAGATGCTGATCGCCGCAGCGGACGCGGGCGGTGCTCGCGTAATCCAAACGATTGTCAGACACGCCCTAGTGGCTGTGCTCACCCTCCTGGCCACCATCGTGCTCAGCTGGGTCGGTCTGGGAAGTTAGGCAGCCGCCGACGCCTGAAACGCCGGTAGCGTCGGCCGCGCGGGACACGAGGTACCCCTAACGACCAGCAACTGGGCTCATGTTGGGGACCTTGGCGGCATCCTAAGGCGCCCCCCCTGAAGAGGGTCGCCTTGTGCACCACCACAACGCTGACCGTGACGCGGTACTGACCTGACAGGTCCCATCGGTGCCCGGGGTCTGCCATGAGTTTGCTTGACACGAGTTATCAGGCGGCGGCAGCCGCCTGGACTGATTGAACCATCTCGAACTCGACAGGGGTGAGCTTCCCGAGACGGGCCTGCCTACGACGGCGGTGATAGGTCCGCTCGATCCAGCTCACGATCGCGAGCCGGAGCTGGTCGAAGGACTGCCAGCGACGCCGGTTCAGCACGTTCTTCTGCAACAACGCGAAGAAGGATTCCATTGCCGCGTTGTCCCCAGCAGCACCGACCCTGCCCATCGACCCGACCAGGCCGTTGACCCGGAGCGTCTCCACGAACCGCCTGGCTCGAAATTGGGCGGGTTCAACCGGTCGTTGCAACACCGTGCGTTGAGAGCGAGCGTAGCTGCTCGGCGAAGACCTCCGCGGGAGTCTTCCAGTCCAGGACCTTCCTGGGCCTGTTGTTCAGCGTGTACGCGACTGC
>NZ_JABFAZ010000032.1:11469-23447 GCF_017168505.1 Micrococcus sp. KRD077
ATCCGCTCTCCACTGCCGACGTGTCCCCTCGGGCACGTCACTGATCTTCCTCGCCCAGTCCTTGCTTGCCATCGCCCATACCTCCAGTGATTCCGAGAGGGTGTTGCGACGACCGATTGAATCCACCGACGCTGCCGTGGTCGGAGTGGAAGATCGCGCCGACCAGCGACCCGCGGTCGTGGTGCGCGGCACGGAGGGCGTCTTCGACGAGTTCGGTGCGCATGTGGTCGGCGACTTGCCAGCCCGCGAGCTTCCGGGAGCCGAGATCGATGCAGGACGCGAGGTAGAGGTTCGTGCCGTCGGCGATAGGCAGGTAGGTGATGTCGCCCACGTAGCGGCGGCCGGGGTCGCCGACGGAGAAGTCCCGTCCGATCAGGTCGGGGAAGCGCCTGGCGGACTGGTCCGGGATCGTGGTCTTCACCCGTCGTCGCAACCGGATCCCCGCGAGACGGTGCTCACGCATTACCCGCGCGACGCGCTTGTGATTCACCCGCTCCGCAACGGGCACACCGTCGTTGAGGTCGGCGGTGATCCTGGGCGCCCCGTAGGCGCGGTCGCCACCCTGAGCGGGGTCTTGCAGCACCCGGATCCGCGCCGCCAACACCGCGTCGTCTGTCGCCTTCGCGGCTCGCCGCCCGGCGGAGTCCAGCCAGGCGTAGAACGACGAGCGGGCGACCTCGACGACCTCACACAACCGCTTCACGCCGTAGGCGTCCTTGTGATCCTCAACAAACTGGAAGCGGTTCACCAGTTCGTCTCCCCGGCGAAATACTTCGCCGCCTGACGGAGGATGTCCCGCTCCGTCTCGAGCTTGCGGGCCTCGGCCTGCAAGGCTGCGAGGTCGGCCTCCAACCGGAGGACCTTCGCCGCCTGCGACTCCGGTCGCCCCGTCGCCCCCGGCGGCGACGCAGCGGCAACCGTGACCCCGGAGCCGAACTTGTCGACCCACTCTTTCAGCGCACCCCGAGAGATCCCGAGATCCCCGGCGATGCCCTTGAGCGTCGAACCCGGCGTGGACTCATACAAGTCCACCGCGCGCTGCCGGAACTCGTCCGTGTAGTTCTTCCTAGCCATCCCTTGGATTCTCGCTTCCCCAGCATCGTGCTGGAATCAGCGTGTCCAAGATCAGGGGTCAAGCGCCACCTGCGATCGGCCAGAGGATGATTCCCATACCGGCACAGTAAGGGATATGCGACCTCCACCCGCAGCGGCCTGGAACGCGACATCGGGAGGGCCTTGACCCTCGATCCTGGGCGTCGACGAGCACGTGTGGCACCACGTCAGTACCAGGCCCACCGAACAGAGCGGGCGGAACTCGAAGGAACTCACCGGGACGCCGGGTGATGGTCGACGTCACCCCACCACCACATTCGCCTGCACCTGGTCCCGGGACATCCGGTGAGGCGTACACCGACTGGTTGGACCAGCGTGGCGGGGCCTTCCGTGACGGCGTGCCGAGCAATGACCCGTTGCACCGGACCCGGAACATCCTGCGAGGACGGCCCGTTCTAGCTTTCTTTCCGCCGCACTGATCTGACGACGTACAGGAAGATCTCAAGAATGAGGCAGACAACCCAAGCGAGGAACAGCTCCAACGACACAACCATCAACCGCACCTGCAAGTCGTGGATCTCGCCACGCGGCAGCGCCTCATTCGCTGATGGTGTGGGGTCGTGCACCAGTGCTGTGGCCAAGAAGACGACCAGGCTCGCGATGGGTGTTCCGATCAGAAGGACCCAGCCGATCTTGCCGATGCCGTACGGCCTCCGCCAGCTGTCCACGGCGTGCGCCAGCCACAGGCAGAAGACCAGAACCGGCGCGATCAACATCCACTCGCTCACGGGCCCTGACCCTCGAACCAGCCCCCCGGACAGACCAATGCCCACACTCTCAGCCGTCAACGGCCAGGGGATGGGCACCATTGCGGCCATGCAGCCTCAGTACCGGGTCACCTTAAGGGTGGTGTTCGCGCAGGAGGCGGCCTTCTTCACCAAGAACGCCTTCTCCGTGGCGTCAGCCTTCAACCCCCAGCGGATCTTCACCGCGGTCCAGTCCGCGATGTACTGGCACTGGTTCTTCGGCGGCAGCCACTGCTCCGGACCGCGGGCCTGCTTGGCCGAGTTCAACGCCGAGGTCTGCGCGTTCAGCGACCGGGCATCCCCCAAGTCGTTGTAGAACGCCACCCGCTTGGCCTTGGTCCAGTACCGAGCTCCCGAGCCCCACGCCTCATGCACGGGCACCATGTGATCGATCTGCACCGTCGATGCAGACGTGTGCGTGCGCAGATCCCAGCTGCTCACCCACTTGCCCGTGGCCACCGTGCACTTACGGGCCGTCGTGAACTTCGGGGTGGTCTTGGACTCTGCGATCAACACCTCTGCCCGCGTGTTCTGGCAGTCCCTGTTCGCATCCTTCCAGTCCCCGAACTGGGCGGCCCGGTCATAGCCGGCATTGTTCTCCGCCGCCACCGGCAACGACGCCACAGCCGTGCGCAACGGGGCCGAATACGTAGTGCCGGCCGCCGCCGGGCCCGCACCCCCGAGGACAGCGGTGGTGACGAAAACAGCAGCAGTGGCCAGAGAAGCCAGAGAGCGTCGTGACATGGGCGAGTTCCTTGCTCGAGTGGATGACGCGATGCGAATTCGCATCGCAGCTGATCCTAAGCTCGCGTGAAGCCCCTGCTCGGCACGAGATCCCCGGTCCCTAGGATGGGCAGGATTAGCGCGGACAGCGCCCCATGCCACTCGGCCCAGAGAAAGAACACCCGTGTCTCGACTGACTGACCTGCTCGCCCAGGCCCGCAAGACCGACCCACAGCTGGCCGCAGACCTGGAAGCTGAGTTCCGCCAGCTCACCCAGCGCAGCCAGTTCGGTCTCGTGTTCGAGCGCCATCAACCAGAAGCTGTGGAGCTGCCCGGCCGCCCCGTGCGCCGCGGGGACACCGTCCGCGTACTCCCCCCACGCGGGAGCCTCACCATCGGGGACACCCGACACTGGGTCGTCACCGACATCGAACGCACCCCAGACGGCAAGCAAGCCCACCTGGCCGAAGCAGACATCGACGCCGAGGTCCGCGAGCCGGCCACCTCAACAGCAGCAATCGAGGACCTGGTGGTCGTCGCCCGCTTCGAGGACCCGATCTACCCGGGCCTGGTCGAGACAGGCCGCGTCGAGAACGGCGGGCCGGACAAGCCGTTCCACACGGTCATCAACGCCGAGAACTTCCACGCCCTGGAGATGCTCACCTACACGCACCGACACAGCGTGGATGCCATCTACATCGACCCGCCCTACAACACCGGAGCGAAGGACTGGAAGTACAACAACGACTACGTCGAGGAAGACGACGACTACCGCCACTCGAAGTGGCTGTCCTTCATGGAGCGGCGTCTCCTCGTCGCCAAGGAACTCCTCAACCCCGAGGACTCCGTCCTGATCGTCACCATCGACGAGAAGGAGTACCTGCGACTGGGAATGCTCCTCGAGCAGACTTTCCCCGAAGGGCGTATCACCATGGTGACTTCTTCGATCAACGCCGCCGGGGCTACTAGGCGGGGCACGTTTGCTCGCTCAGCCGAGTACATCTACTTCGTCCAGTTCGGTACCAGTCGCCCCTCGGCTCTGGTCCTCGGGCCGGAATGGAACGCAGTTCAGACGAAGAACAAAACGGATCTCTACTGGAGTCGTCTCATTCGGAGCGGCGCGGACTCCTTGCGAAGCGACAGCCCTAACCAGTTCTATCCCGTATTCATTTCTGAAACCCCCGAGGGGACGGTCTTCTCTGGAGTGGGAGACGCCTATTACGGAGATGACCTCGATGCCGTTCGACCTCCCAACGGGTCTGTCGCGGTGTGGCCGATTCGGAAGGATGGGTCACAGGGGCGTTGGCGCATTAGCGCCCAGATGCTTCGGGGACTCATCTCCCAGGGCCATGCCCGGGTTGGTGGCTGGCGGGGCGCTGACACTACGATCTACTACCTCAAGCAAGGAGAGAGCAAAAAGGTTACCGAGGGCATCTTCAAGGTGTGCGGCACTCGTCCGGATGGGTCCGTCATCACTGATGCTTCGGATTATGAAGTCCGTTTCATCCCAACAGATGTTTGGCGCCTCACGGGCCACGATGCCGGTAATAGTGGCACTCGTCTGATCGGGAACCTGATGCCAGGTAGGAAGTTTCCCTTTCCCAAGTCACTCTACGCCGTCGAGGACGCCCTGCGATTCTTCCTGGCAAACAAGCCGAACGGGGTCGTCCTCGACTTCTTCTCCGGCTCCGGCACGACCGCTCATGCGGTCATGCGCTTGAACAAGCAGGACGGGGGCCGTCGCCAGTGCATCTCCGTGACGAACAACGAGGTGTCCGCGGAAGAGCAGAAGGGCCTGCGGAAGAAGGGGCTCCGCCCGGGTGACCCGGAGTGGGAGCAATGGGGCATCTGCGACTACGTGACCAAGCCCCGCGTGACCGCGGCCATCACGGGGAAAACCCCTGACGGGGACCCGATCAAGGGTGACTACAAGTTCACTGACGAGTTCCCCATGGCCGATGGCTTCGAGGAGAACGCGGCGTTCTTCACCCTGACCTATGAGGCGCCCCGGCAGGTGCGCCGCAACCGTGCCTTCGCCCGGGTCGCGCCGATGCTCTGGCTCAAGGCCGGCTCTCGCGGTCGCATCATCTCCAGCCTTCCAGAACGGGGCTGGGATGTGGCTCAGACCTACGGGGTGCTCGAGGACATGGACCACGCCCCCGAGTTCTTGGCCGCCCTGGAGGCTGACCCCCAGGTAGGGATGGCGTTCATCGTGACCGACTCCGAGGTGGCCTTCCAGTCCGTGGCCCGACAGCTGCCCGAACACGCCACCGCGGTGCGCCTGTACGAGTCCTACCTGCACAACTTCCAGATCAACCGGAGGGCCTGACCCCCATGCGTTACACCCTCAAGGACTACCAGGTGCAGGCTGTCGAGCAGGTCCTGAACCGGCTGCATCGGGCCAGGAAGAACTACCAGGACGACGGGGTCCTGTCCCAGTTTTCCCTGGCCGCGGCGACCGGGGCTGGCAAGACGGTGATGGCCGCGGCCATCATCGAGGCCCTGTTCTTCGGTTCTGACCAGTACACCGAGGACATCGCCCCCGACCCCGGGGCCACCGTTCTCTGGTTCTCCGACGACCCGGACCTGAACGATCAGTCCCGCGCCCGGATCCATGCCGCATCCTCCGAGCTCGACGGTCGGCTGCGCACCGTGGAGAACTCTTTCGCCGAGACCACCTTCGCCCCCGGCCAGGTGTACTTCCTCAACGCCCAGAAGCTGCGTGAAGGAGCCCGCCTGGTGCGCGGAGCCGCGGACCCCGCCAACGCCGCCACCCCGGTGATGGCCGCCCCCGACATGGCCCAGCGGACCATCTACGACGTCATCGCCAACACCGTGGCCACCCCCGGACGGACCCTGTACTTCATCCTGGACGAGGCCCACCGGGGCATGAAGACCACCAAGAAGAACGACCAGGAGCGGGCCACCATCGTCCAGCGCCTGATCAACGGCACCGCCCTGGCCCCGGCCATGCCGATCGTGCTCGGGATCTCCGCCACCGTGGAACGCTTCACCCAGGCCATGGCCCATGCCACCGACCGGGATGCGCTCTCCCCCGTGCAGGTCGACCCCGCGCTCGTGCAAGCCTCCGGACTGCTCAAGGACGATGTTGTCCTCACCATCCCCGAGGAAGCCGGCGCCTTCGACACCACGCTGTTGCGCGAGGCCGTGGCCCGCACGAAGGCTTCCACCCGGGCCTGGGCCGCCTATGCCGCCGAGCAGGGCGAGGCGGACCCGGTGGTGCCGCTGCTGGTCGTGCAGGTCGCAGACAAACCCAGTGACGAGCACCTCTCGCGGATCCTGGATGTCATCCACCAGGAGTGGCCCGATCTGCGGCCCCAGGACATAGCCCACGTCTTCGGCACCCACACCGACCGGCACCTGCCCGGCCAGATCGTCAACTACATCGCCCCGCAGCGCGTGCAGGAAGCCACGCACATCCGGGTGCTGCTGGCTATGGAGGCGATCTCCACCGGTTGGGACTGTCCCAGGGCGGAGGTGCTGATGTCCTTCCGTACCTACAAGGACGCCACCTACGTCCACCAGCTGCTGGGCCGGATGGTCCGCACCCCCCTGGCCCGACGCATCCCGGGCAACGAGGTGCTCAACTCCATCGACTGCTTCCTACCCCACTTCGACAAGACCACCTCCACCGCCATCGCCCAGACCTTGATGCGCGGACAGTCCGACATGGACGACACCACTTCCGACCCCGCCCGCGCATCCGCCCGGCGGGTGCTGTTTGACCCGGTCACCCTGACACCGAACCCGGCGGTGGGAGAAGAGGTGTGGGCGGTGTTCGACGCCCTGCCCTCGATGAACATCCCCCAGGGCGCCACCAAACCGCTCAAGCGCCTGGACATCCTGGCCAACGCCCTCTCCCACGACGAGCTGCTGCCCGGGGCGGTCAAGACCGCCGCGCACACAATGTGCAAGCTCCTGGACGGATGCAGGGTGCAGTACTCCGAGCAGATCGCCGCGGCCCGCCAGGATGTGCTCACCCTGTCGGCCCAGCGGCTGACCGGCCGGCTGGGAACCACAACCCTGAGCACCACCAGCCTGGAGCTGCTGGCCGATGACCGGGCCATCGAGGAGGCTGCGGCCGCGGCGGCCGGCACCCTCACCGGCTGGATCGCTGGGGCCTACATCGATCACATCGTCCCCGAGGACGAAGAGGATCTCGACCTGCGCGAAGGAGACACCATCATCGCCTCCCTGGCCCGCACCTCCGAGGTCGTCGCCGATCTGGAGGCCAAGGCCGACAAGCTCGTGCAGGACTGGCTGAGCCAGTACCGCGTGCAGATCAACGGCCTGACCGATGAGCGCCAGGCAGTGTATGACCGGGTGCGGGAGATGGCCCGTCGGCCTGAACGTGTGGACCTGACCCGCCCGAAGTTGGCCCAGGCCGACCAGCAGGAGCGCCTCCCTGATGGCAGCGAGCGTCCTCTGCCGACCCGCACTCTGCATTTGATGGCCGCCGAGGACGGCACCGTACCTGTGGATCTGAACGCCTGGGAGCGGCAGGTGCTGGACTCCGAGGCCGCCGAGCCCTCCTTCCGGGGCTGGTACCGCAACCCCTCCCGGGCCTCCAAGCAGTCTTTGGCGATCCCGTTCCAGGACGGCGCCGGCCAGTGGCAGGCCCTGCGCCCGGACTTCGTGTTCTTCCACGCCAACCAGGACGGCACGATCCGCGCGGACATCGTGGACCCCCACGGCACGCACCTGGCCGACGCCTTGCCCAAGCTGCGGGGCCTGGCCGAGTACGCCCAGGCCCACGGGGATGCCTTCGGCCGGATCGAGGCCGTCGCTGAGATCGACGGCCAGCTGCGGGTGCTGGACATGAAGAACGACGTCGTCCGGGCCAGCGTCCACGCAGCCCAAGACGCCGAATCCCTGTACAAGGCCGCGCCCGCTTACTGAAGCAGAAACCCAGGTGGTGTCGGCGGCCGAGGATGGGGTTCAGTCTGAGGCTTGCCGGCGCAACGAGGTGTACAGGGTCTGCCGGCTCACCCCGAACGTGCGCGCCACTTCGGCCTTCGGGATCCCCATCTGAATCATCACGCGCGCCTGCTCCACGTCCGCATCAGAGAGCTTCGGGGCCTGCACGTACTTGCCGCGGGCCTTGGCTAGGGCGATGCCCTCAGCCTGGCGCTCCTTGATCCGCCGGCGCTCGAACTCAGCGAACGCCGCCAGGATGCCCAGCATGAGCCCGTCCACCGGGGAGGTGCCGGACTTGTCCACGGTGATGCGCTCGGACACGAACTGCACCGCGCACCCCTTGTCGGTGAGCTCATCCACGATCGCGTACAGATCCCGGGTGTCCCGTCCCAGCCGGTCCATCGAGGCGACCTTCACCAGGTCCCCCTCCCGCACGTACTTCATCAGCTCGGCCAACCCGGTGCGCTTGGCGCGGGAGCTGCCGGAGATCTTGTCCTGAAAGATGCGGTCGCACTCCCCCACCGCCTCGAGCTGACGGTCCAGGTTCTGTTCCGCCGAGCTCACCCGCACGTACCCCACGGTCTGTCCAACCACGTCTTAGACCTCCCGACACTTCTGTCTAACGACCCGGTTTGAGACCGTCTTCGACGTGATGGTCTCGTGGGCGGACGGAGTGTGTAAAGGGGTATACCCGGCTTGACGCCGGGATGGGGCAATGAACACCCAGCTGGATTGTGAGGCATCCCTCTGTCGGAGCGTTGACGTTTACTTTACTAACCTGTTAGTATAGTTTCGTTGATGCGACTACAGGCAGAGGACAGGGGTACAACAGTGAACGACGTTGGATCATCGCCGCGGCGGTGGTGGCTGCTCATGACCGTGGGGGCCGGCCTGCTACTCATCACCCTCGACAATTCGATCCTCTACACCGCCTTGCCTACGTTGACCGCAGACCTCGGCGCGTCCGGATCCTCGACACTGTGGATCATCAACGCCTACCCCCTGGTCATGGCTGGCCTCCTCTTGGGAGCAGGCACACTGGGCGATCGCATCGGCCACCGCCGAATGTTCGTCGTCGGCCTGTGGATCTTCGGTGCCGCATCACTGGCAGCGGCATTCTCGCCCAACCCTGCCTTCCTGATCGGCGCCAGGGCACTCCTCGCTGTGGGGGCCGCAGCGATGATGCCCGCCACGCTTGCTCTGATCCGCCTCGCGTTCGACGATCCTCGTGAGCGCAACATCGCCATCGCCATCTGGGGGAGCCTGTCGATCGCGGGGGCAGCGCTCGGACCCATTCTCGGCGGCGCCCTTCTCGAACGGTTCTGGTGGGGATCTGTTTTCCTCATCAATGTCCCCGTTGTTGCCATCGCACTTGTGGCGACCGCAATCATCGCGCCGCACAACCATCCCGATCCGTCGAAGAAGTGGGATCTCGTCTCATCCCTCTATGCGATGGTCGGGCTGGTGGGCACCGTGCTCGTCATCAAGGAACTGGCCCATATTCCACAGAACTGGGTTCTGATCGCAGGGGCGCTGGCGTCAGCAGTCATCGGGTTCGTCCTCTTCGTGCGACGCCAGGGCCGATTGGAAGAACCACTCATCGAGTTCTCCATCTTCCGCAACCGCGCCTTCGCTGGCGGCTCTCTGGCAGCCTTCTTCGCGATGTTCACCATCGCTGGCGCCCAGCTCGCGACCACACAGCGCTTCCAGCTCGTCGAGGGCTTCACCCCCCTGCAAGCAGGCCTGCTAGTCGCAGCCATCGCGCTTGGCGCCCTGCCCTCAGGTGTCCTAGGGGCCGCGATCCTGCACATCGTGGGCCTGCGGATCATTATCTCCGGCAGCCTCGCCATCGCCGCCCTAGGACTAGCTCTCGCCGTGCTGGCCTCTGCGAACGGATCACTACCCCTGCTGGTCGTCAGCTTCATCGTGACCGGCTTCGGCCTGGGCGGCACCTTCGCCGTCGCTTCCGCCGCCATTATGGGCAACGCGCCTCCGCGAAAGGCCGGCATGGCGGCCTCGATCGAAGAAGTCTCCTATGAGATGGGCTCCCTCTCGGCTGTAGCACTCCTCGGGAGCCTCCTGACCTTCGTCTACGCCACAGTCGTCCGACTCCCGGATGGCACTCCCGCCGCAGCGGGGGAGAGCATTGCCGATGCCCTCGGGATCGCCGACGGAGATCTCGACGTGATCGCAGCCGCCACCTCCGCCTACGACACGGCCTATTTGGTCACGATGATCGTCCTCGCTGTCATGCTGGCTAGTGGAGCCGCTCTGACCAATCGGCTGCTCCGCGCTTACGGGCGCGGCAGCGAGGCAATGGAGTACGCCGAAAACCACTGAACCAATCGGAGGGGCGCATGATGGTGCGTGAGAGCAAGAAGACCATGATCCTCGACGCCGCGATCCAAGTGATCGAGGAAGACGGGATCACAGCAGTCACGTTTGACTCTGTCGCGGCCGCTGCAGGGATCACCAGGGCCGGGATCATCTACCACTTCCCGTCACGAGACGACTTGATCGCTGCGATCCACCAGAGACTCGCTGATCGCTGGGAGCGGCAGTTAGAGATCGCCTGTGGAAAGCCGACCGCTGAGGCAACGCCGATGGAGCGCCTGACCGCCTACATACTCACTTGTTCGACAGCCGCCTCCCGCGCCGAGTTCCAGCTGATTCTCGACAGCCAGCACACCCAGCACAAGGCGATCTGGGAAGACCTCATCGACCGATGGACCGGACGTAGCGAACGAGACGAAGCTGAGCGCGACCAGATGACCTCGCTCGCCCTGCTCGCTGCTGACGGGCTCTGGGTCAACGACCTGATCGGAAGCAGGCCCATCTCACAGGACCACCGGAGTGAAACCGCAAAGCAGATCATCGCGCTACTCCAGAATGACGTCCATGAATCCGAGGCCAAGCCCAACGGGTAAGCGAGCCAGCGCGCGGTTGGAGAAGGCCGGATCGACGAATCCGTCGAGCGCGATGATGGGCAACCCTGTCAAGCAAGATCGCACCCTGGCACCTCTGTCCAGCAGCACCCAACTGGCTCTGACACATGCGCCTAGTGGGTATACCCGACTGGACGGTTTCTCAGACACACCCTAGCCGTGCGTGCGCCCGTAGGGGGCGCGCCAGGCCGATTCTTCTGCCCGAATGCGGGTGACCCACCCAGCGGGCACCCATGCCTGCAACCGTTCGGTGCTGGGCGCCTCCTCCCAGGCGATCAGCACATGGGTGCTCGACCAGCGGGCAGCCATCGCATCGACCCGTCCCCGGTCGGGGAGCATGACCCGCACGTAGGGGGCGTCCTGGTAGAGCGCGGAGTGGACCTCCTCGGGGCTGCGGAAGGCCGGCGGCTCGTAGACCGGGATCACGACGCCGCGCGCGGGCCGCGGGCGGCGTCGTGGCGGGCCTTGCGTGCCGCGCGCATGCTGGCCTTCTGGGCCGGCTGCTCGTAGAGGACGAAGGCGGCCTCCCAGAGCAGCTCGGCGACGTCGGCGATCTCCTCGGCGGCGTACTGCACGCCGACATGGATGCTGTCGTTGCCCACGAGGCGGGACTCGTGCAGGTCCTCCAGCAGCTCCGCGTCCAGCCGCGGGGTCAGGCTGTTGATCTTGGCCTTGAGGTCCCGGCCGGTGCCGCCCTGGTCCTCGACCATCTCCTCGGTGGCCGCGCGGTAGAGCACGCCAGCGGCGCGCAGAGCTCCCGCGCTCTCACACAGGCTGGCCTCCCGGTAGAGCGAGCGCATCTTCTCCGGCGCCTCCTCGGGCAGGTGGCGGACCGCGGCGAGCGGGTAGACCAGCGTGCGGGAGAGCCGGCGTGGCTCCGTGCCTTCATCCCACTGGTGCTCGGACCATGTGTCCATGACGGTGACAGGCTGCTCGCAGCGGTGGCACTGCATCACCACGATCTCTCGCGCCCCCGAGGTCGGCGGCGGAGAGTCGTTCGTCGGCGAGGGCCGGTACGGCTCCTCGTCGAGATGCGCGTACCTCGGGTAGATCTCAATGCGGGACTCAGGGTCCATGGCCGCGTAGGCCTGGCAGTGCGGGCAGACGCCGGCCATGTTCTCGAAGAGGTACTCCATGGCCGCAGTTTAGGAGCGGATCTGCGTGCCCTTCTCGCGCTGGGCCACACGGGCGCTGCGCAGGGCCCGGGGTCGCGGGGAGGTCTCGTGCTTGAAGGCCAAGTAGTCGACGACGTCGGCCTCGCACCAGAGCCGTCCGCGGGTGACCGGCTCGGGGAACTGGTGGTCGCGCTGGCGCAGGGAGCGGGCCGAGCGCTCGGCCACGCCCAGCAGCTCGTTGACCCGCGGCTCGGCGATCAGGCCGATCACGCGCGGGTCCAGGCCCGCCTCGTGCAGCTCGGTGGCCGCACTGGCCGCGCGGTTGCGCACGGCGGTGGTGGCCGTCTCGTAGGAATTGGCCCCAGCCGCGCGGGCGAGGATGTCCAGCAGTGCTGCGG
>NZ_JABFAZ010000032.1:23547-49218 GCF_017168505.1 Micrococcus sp. KRD077
GGCGGGTTCAACCGGTCGTTGCAACACCGTGCGTTGAGAGCGAGCGTAGCTGCTCGGCGAAGACCTCCGCGGGAGTCTTCCAGTCCAGGACCTTCCTGGGCCTGTTGTTCAGCGTGTACGCGACTGCTGCGAGGTCCTCGGCCGACCATCTCGACAGGTCCGTGCCCTTGGGGAAGTACTGCCGCAGCACCCCGTTCGTGTTCTCGTTCGTCGGCCGCTGCCACGGCGAGTGGGGGTCAGCGAAGAACACTCTCGTGCCCGTGGCCATCGTGAACTGGACATGCCCGGCCAGCTCCTTGCCCCGATCCCACGTCAAGCTCTGACGCAGCTGCTCCGGCACCGTCGTCATCGCCTTAGTCAGGGCCGCGGTCATCGCCTCGGCCCCGTACCCGCCCAGCGACGGCCCGTTCTTCACCGGCGGCTGCTCACCCCATCCCTGCAGGCGGGGAAGGTGGACCAGAAGCGTGGCCCGGCTCTTCCGCTCGGCCAGAGTCCCGATCGCTGAACGCTCGGTCCCGATAATCAGGTCCCCTTCCCAGTGCCCGGGCACAGCACGATCAGCGGCCTCAGGTGGGCGCTTGCTGAACACCACGTCCTCGGTGACGTGGCCCTGGGGCTTGTTCCGGGTACGTGCCCGCGGCTCGCGCAGAGCCCGTCCGGTGCGTAGGCACCCGACGAGTTCGCGTTTGAGTGCGCCCCGTCCCTCGACGAACAGGGACTGATAGATCGCCTCGTGAGAGATCCGCATGGACACATCATCCGGGAACTCCAGGCGCAGCCGGTGGCTGATCTGCTCAGGGCTCCACGCCGTGGATCACCGCCGGTCCGCCCGGCGCGGTTTCATCTTCCGCCCCTTGAAACCGGGCCCGACCGGTCCCGGCACGGCCACGCCATCGGGGCCCAGGACCACCCCGTTCAGGCGTGCCTGGACGTAGTCGTGCAGTCGCTGGTTCGTGGCCAGCTTCGCCGGCTTGGGCCGCCTGGCAGCTTCCTGGGCCTTCCACTGCGCCACCGTGGCCCGGTACTCCTGCTTCCCGGAACGAGTGGCGCAGTTACGGCGCAGCTCACGGCTGATCGTGCCGGGATCACGTCCCAGCGTGCGTGCGATCTGACGGACCCCCTGGCCCTGGGCATGGAGGATCGCGAGCTCCTCACGCTCAGCGAAGGACAGGTACCGGCCGGTGGGCTCGGCTAAGGACAGCGGGGTCATCCCGCCAGCGTGACGGAACCAGCGCGCCCCGACGGGCCAGGACACGCCCACAGTCAGGGATGCCTCGACCGTGGTGACACCGGTGGCGATCACACGCCAGAACTGGCGTTGGACCTCCCGTGAGGGCTGCGGCCTGCCAGGAGAGCGCATCGGGGCCCGCAAGGCCCGATCCGCTCTCCACTGCCGACGTGTCCCCTCGGGCACGTCACTGATCTTCCTCGCCCAGTCCTTGCTTGCCATCGCCCATACCTCCAGTGATTCCGAGAGGGTGTTGCGACGACCGATTGAATCCACCGCGCTGGAGCACGCGGTCGTAGAGCTTGCGGTGGGCCGGCTCGAGCTCCACCTGGAGGATCTGCTCCTGCTTGGACGGCAGGTCCTTCGCCACGAGCTCCTTGGAGCGGCGCAGCATGAAGGGGCGCCCCGCCCGCCGTCGACGCCGCGGCCGCCGCCGTCCACGCCTCCGGCCGTGCCCTCACCTACACCCCGGCGCTGGGCCTGCCGGAGCTGCGGGCCGCCGTCGCCGGCCACTACCGCCGCTGGTACGGGCTCGACGTGCGCCCCGAGCAGGTCGCGATCACCACGGGCTCCTCGGGGGCGTTCATGCTCGGCTTCCTCGCGGCGTTCCCCCCGGGGGACCGCGTGCTCCTGCCGCGCCCCGGCTATCCGGCGTACCGCAACATCCTCACGGCGCTCGGGGTGGAGGTGGTGGACGTGGACGTCGACGCCGGCACCCGCTACCAGCCCACGGTCGCCCACCTGGAGGCGGCGCTCGCGGAGGGCCCGGTCGCGGGGCTCGTGCTCGCCTCCCCGGCCAATCCCACGGGCACGATGGTCAGCGCCGCCGAGCTCGCCGAACTCGCCCGCTGGTGCGAGGAACGCGGTGTGCGGCTCGTCTCGGACGAGATCTACCACGGCATCGTGCACACGGACGGGGAGGGGCTCGGCGCCTGCGCATGGCGCACCTCCCGCACCGCGCTCGTGGTCAGCTCGTTCTCCAAGTACTGGGGCATGCCCGGCTGGCGGCTGGGCTGGATGCTCATGCCGGACGACCTCGCCGCCGCGGTCGACGGCCTCGCCGGCTCGGTCGCCCTCTGCCCGCCCGCCGCGGCCCAGGAGGCGGCCGTCCACGCGTTCAGCGAGGAGTCCTACGCGTTCTGTGCCGAGCAGGCCGGCGGCTTCACGGCGACGCGCGGCGTCGTGCTGGCCGCCCTGCCCCGGCTCGGCTGGGCCGACGCCGCCCCCGCCGACGGCGCCTTCTACCTCTGGGCCCGTCTCGCCCCGGGCATGCTGGCGGAGTTCGGCAGCGCCGTCGGCTACTGCGCCGCCCTGCTGGAGGAGGCCGGCGTCGCGCTGACCCCCGGCGACGACTTCGACGCCGTCCACGGGCCCGAGTCCGTCCGGCTCTCCTTCGCCACCGGCCCGGACGCCGTCCACGAGGCGCTCGAGCGGATCGCCGCCTGGCATGCGGCGCGCGGCCTGGCCTGACGGGCTCCGCCGCGCGCCGCACCGCCCGACGCCTCAGCCGCCCAGCCGGTAGTGGCGCCCGAGCGGCGTGCCGTTGACGGCCCGGTCGCCGCGTCGAGGGCGTCACGTGCCGGTTCCCGCGACGGGGGCGCGCCGTCGGCGCCGCCGAGATGCCGGGGCGGGGTCCACCGCAGTATTGCGAACCATCCGCAACAGTTCTTATTGTGAATCAGTCGCATCTTCTCGCCCTCGTGAAAGGCTCCCCGTGTCCCACTTCGCCCCGCAGCGCCGTTCCACGCGCACCGCCACCTTCTCCGCCACCCTCGCCGCCGCGGCCATCGCCCTGACGGCGTGCGGCGCGGACGCCGACCCGTCCGGCCCGACGTCGGCACCCGCCTCCGCCGCGGGCGGCGCCCAGTCGCCGGCGGGTGAGGCGACGGCGGCCTCCTCCGTCTCCGCGGAGGACCGCGTCGACCCGACCCAGACCACCGAGGTCTCCGCGGTGACGCCGCGCATCCTGCTCTCGCACGAGGACGGGCTCACGCTGCTCGACGCCGAGTCCGGTGAGGTGGTGAAGGAGCAGGACATCACGGGCTTCACGCGGCTGAGCAACGCCGGCAACGGCAAGGACGTCCTGGTGACCACCGGGAAGGGCTGGGAGGTGTTCTCCACCGGCATCCAGGCCAAGGCCCACGGCGATCACGTCCACCACTACGAGTCCGCGCCCGGCATGACCGGCGTGACGTTCCCGGGTGAGCACCCCGGCCACGTCGTCACCCACAACGGCAGGACCACCCTCTTCGGGGACGGCACGGGCGCGATCCGGACCTTCGACTCGGCCCACCTGGACAAGGCGACCCCGGACCTCATGCCCGTCATGACGGAGGCCGAGACCGAGGACCCGCACCACGGCGTGGCGCTCGAGCTCTCCGACGGCACCCTCTTCACCACGCAGGGCACCGAGGACTCCCGCAACACGCTCCAGGTGATCGACCCGAAGACCAGCGAGGTCACGGCCGAGACCGACGACTGCCCCGGCAGCCACGGCGAGGCCGCGGCCCAGCCGACGGAGGCGGGCGACGTCGTCGTGATGGGATGCGAGAACGGGCCCGTCGTGTACCGGGACGGCGAGTTCCACAAGGTGGACGTCGAGACCGAGTATCAGCGCTCCGGGAACCTGTTCGGGCTGCATGACTCGCCCATCGTCCTGGGTGATCACAAGGTCGAGGAGGAGCCGGAGGAGGCCGTCGAGCGGCCCACGGCGATCGCCCTCATCGACACCCGCACCGATGAGCTCACCACCGTGGACCTCGGCTCCTCCTACTGGTTCCGCTCGCTCGGCCGCGCCGAGGACGGTTCCGCGGTCGTGCTGACCTACGACGGCGAGGTCACCGTGATCGACGAGGAGACCGGTGAGGTCACCGCCGAGTACCCGGTGATCGAGCCGTGGAAGGAGAAGGACGAGTGGCAGGAGCCCGGCCCGATCCTCAAGGTGGCCGGGAACACCGCCTACGTCACCGACGCGGAGGCCCAGAAGCTCGTGGCCGTCGACCTGGAGACCGGTGAGACCGTCCTGGAGAAGGACCTGGAGTTCGCCCCGGTCGAGATGGCCGTGGTCACCGGCGAGCCCGAGTCCGTGAAGCCCGAGGAGGGCGCTGATGCCGAGTCCGGCCACGACGAGCACGCCGACCACGATCACGGCCACGAGTCCGACGAGCACACCGACCACGATCACTGATCAGGTCGGGCCAGGGGAGCGGGGGTCAGCGCCGCGCGGCCGTGGCCCCCGCCGGCACCGGGTCCGACGCATCGGCGGGGTGTCCGAGGCGCGGGGCGGACGGCTGGAGCGCGAACACGAGCAGCGTGAGCGGGCCGACGAACGGCACCAGCCCGAGGAACAGCCACGCGCGGCTGAAGCCGGCGTCGTGGAGGCGCCGGGCGAGCAGGGCGAGCGAGGGGAGTGCGTGCGTGATCCCCACGAGGAGGACGGCCGCGTCGCGGAGGGACAGGTCCGGGGAGCCGAGGAGGAACACGTCCAGGACGGTGGACACGAAGTGAACGACGGCCTGCAGGAGCCACACGTAGAGCGCCGCGAGCCAGAAGTCGGCGCGGGACGCGCGCCCGCTGAACTGCGCGTAGCCGGCGTAGTAGCGGCGGATGGCCTGAAGCATGGTCATGGTCCGGCCCTCAGTCCTGCCGAGGGGACGCCAGCAGACCCTGTGCCGCGACGATCACGAGCATCGCAGCTCCCGCTTCGGCCGCCCCCGCGGGCCCGGCCACGGGATCGCCGAGAACCGCGACTACGGCACCGGCGAGCCCCAGCACGGCCATCGCCCCGCCGATCCACCAGAACACCGGGGCCTGGAATGCCCGGGCGAACGGGAGGAAGTGGCCGCCCACCACGGCGGCCACCAGGGCGATCTGCGCCGTCGGTGCGTCGAGCGCGAGTGCCACCAGGCGTGTCACGGGGAGGAGCGCCAGCATCGTGACGACGGCGATCCCGTAGACGCGCCGCGGGCGGGCGCCTGCACGGCGGGCAGCACCCGCCGGCGCAGCAGCACGACCACCAACGTGAAGCCGATCAGCGCGATCGCGCTGCCGCGCAGCGTGCCCTGGTGCTCGGCCGGCAGCCCCGCGATCCCGCCGAACAGGAAGGCGCCGCCGCCGACCACCCCGATCAGCCCGCCCCACACCACCGGGTGCCGGAGGTGGCCGATCCCGCGGACGGGCGGGTCGTCGTCGAAGTGGGCCGGCCGCATGGGGCGGGCCGTGGTCGTGTCCGTCATGGTTCCCCCTCGCATCACGTGTGACATGCGTCATCCTGCCATGACGGGTGGACGGGTCAGGCCCCCTGTGGACAGGCCCCGATGATCATCAGCGGGTGCTCCGCCGCGTCGAATGGGCGGCCGTGCCAGCCGCTCCAGACGCGGTCCACCGCCAGGTCCACCGACGCCGGCTCGATCAGCTCCGCCGTGCCCCGCCGCCACTCGACGCGGTCCCCGCCGGGGCGATCCCCGCGACGACGCGGGCGTCATCGTAGGCGCGGCGGTTCGTCTCGGCCGGGTCCAGATGCATGGACGGCACCGTATCTTGAAGATGACCGCATGCACCGCCAGCTGGACCACGAGGAGTTCGACCAGCGGCTCGAGGGCTGAGCCGCCGCGGTCTGCCGCGCTCACCCCACGAAGACGCAGAAGCGCCTGGCCGGCTGGGCGCAGGGCGTGTCTCCTCAGTGGGCACGCACCCATGGCGGCAGTTCAGTGCGTCATGCCTCTTGGCCGTGGCTGCTGTAGACCACGATCGGCGCTCTACTGGGATCGCGCGTCCTCTTCCACACGGTCATGCCAATTCGTTCGGCCACGCGACGGGAAGCCATGTTGTCGGGGTTGATGATCGCGGTGACCATCGTTGCGTCGAGGGTCTCGAACCCGTGTCGCAGGCAGGCAGAGGCCCCCTCGGTTGCCAGTCCCTGTCCCTGGCGTTCAGGCAGGACGTGGTAGCCGACCTCGAGGACCTCCTGGCCGTCGACGTTCTGCCAGGTCAGGCCGCAGTCACCGATGAAGTCGCCGGTGGTCCGGTGTTCGATGACCCACAGGCCGAACCCATGCTTGGCGTAGTTGTCCTTCGACCAGTTGATCCACCGCTGCACCTCGTTGCGCGACTTGGCCCGCGGGTAGTAGCGCATGACCTCCGCGTCTCCGCGGAGCCTGCACATGTCGTCGAGGTCAGCGTCGGTCATGCACCGGAACGTGAGTCGATCGGTGGGTTGCGGGATCACCCGACGACCTTACCGACGGCACTGAACCGGCTTCTTTGTCTTCGACATGTGCGTGAAACCACCCCCGCGGTCTGCCGCGCTCACCCCACGAAGACGCAGAAGGGGTGGCCGGCCGGGTCCGCGAACACGTACAGGGGCTCGTCCTCGTCGTCGGAGCGGTCCTGGACGAGGCGCCCGCCCAGGCGCAGGGCGTGGTCGTGGGCCGCGTCGAGGGAATCGCGGTCCGGCACGGTGAAATCCAGGTGCAGCTGCATCGGCACCTCGGGTGACGGCCACGTGCTGGGCTTCAGTTCGTCGGTGCGCTGGAATGTCAGGACGCGGCGGCCGTCGTCGTCCAGCAGCACGAGCCAGTCCGCGCTGTCCGGCTCGCGACCGTCCGCGAGCTCGTCGCCCGCGCGGTAGTGGAGGCCGAGGAGCTCGCGGTAGAACTCCGCGACGGAACGGATGTCGACGGCGTCGATCACCGGCTGCTGGAGCACGGGGCGAGTGACCATGGCCACACACTAAGCGACCTCGGTGTCCGCGTCAGCGTCTCGGCCTCAGTCGACGTCGTCGCGCCCCGCATCCACCCACCGCGCGGCCGGCACGACGGCGGCCAGCGAGACCACCGCCAGGACCTGCCACCCCGCGAGCGCCCAGCCGACCCCGAGCGCACCGCCTCGATCAGTGGCTGATCCCTCGCCGCCCATCCGGTGGCGGGGGATCAGCCGTGCGGTGGGCACGAGGCCACGGATGGGACCGAGACTTGCGGCGCTCCCGCTTGCGGTGGCCGTACCGGTGGCTGAGAGGCGAATGCGAAAAGCGTGACCGGCCCGATCTTCGGATCAGACACAGGAAGATCCAGGCGCGGTTGAAGTCAGCGTCGTGGAGCCGGCGTCGTAGCGCCGGATTGCGTCGCTGAAATGCAGGGCCTTGCCCTCAGCCCTGCCGCGACGGGCGGATGCGGCAGGCGCCCCTGTGAATGACCACCGATGTCGGTCAGCCGCCGCAGGATCCCACCCGCGGCGGCTGACCGACTGGCGTTCGTCTGTCAGAGTGCGATGGTCACGGACTTCACCTGGGTGTACAGCTCCAAGCTCTCCGCGCCCAGCTCCCGGCCCCAGCCGGACTGCCGAAAGCCACCGAACGGCAGCTGCGAGTCCAGGGCATGGAAGGTATTGACCCACACCGTGCCGGCCTTGAGCCGTGCGGCCACGCGGTGGGCACGGGAGACGTCCCGGGTCCACAGGGCGGCGGCGAGGCCGTATACCGAATCGTTCGCGGCGCGGATCACTTCGTCCTCGTCGGTGAACTTCACGGAGACGGCCACCGGGCCGAAGATCTCCTCGCGGACAATGGACATCTCCGGGGTGGTCTCCGTGAAGAGGGTGGGCTCCACGTAGAAGCCGGCGTCGCCGTGCCGCTGCCCGCCCGTCAGAGCGACGGCACCGTCCCGCTTGCCCTCCTCAACGAAGCCCATCACCCGGTCCAGCTGCTCCTGGGAGACCAGCGGGGTGATGGCGGCGTCCTCGGTGCCCGGACCGATGCTCATCTGGCGCATCTTCGCGGCGAGGGCCTCGTTGAACCGGTCGTAGACGTCGGCGTGCACGAACACGCGCGTGCCGGACTCGCAGGCCTGACCCGAGTTCAGGGTGAATCCCATGAGCGCCCCGTCCACGGCGGCGTCGATGTTGGCATCCGCGAACACGATGTTGGGGGACTTGCCTCCCAGCTCGAGCGACACCTTCTTCAAGTTTTCGGCCGCCGCCCCCACGATCTTCTTGCCCACCTCGGTGGAGCCGGTGAACGCGACCTTGTCCACGTCAGGGTGGGCGGTGAGCGCAGCACCGGCGTCGCCGTGGCCGGTGACGATGTTGACGACGCCAGCCGGCACGCCTGCCTCCGTCAACAGTTCGCCCAGCATCAGTGCTGTCAGCGGCGTCTGCTCCGCGGGCTTGAGGACCACGGTGTTGCCCGTGGCCAGTGCGGGGGCGATCTTCCAGGCCGCCATCAACAGCGGGAAGTTCCATGGGATGATCTGACCGCACACGCCCACGGGCTCGCGCCGTGTGTAGGAGTGAAACTCGGCCTCGGGCGGGGCCAGCAGCATGGATGGAGCATTGACGGCCCCCTGCAGCTTCGAGGGCCAGCCCGCGTAGTAACGGAAGCAGTCCGCAGCGGCGCGGACGTCAAAGGCGCTGGCGATGCCCACGCCTTTGCCCTGGTCGAGGGACTCCAGGAGCGCGAAGTCCTCGAGGCGTTCGGTGATCAGGTTGGAGATCCGCCACAGCAGGTCCTCGCGTACATTCGGCCGCATCCGCACCCATGAGCCCTCGTCGAAGGCGGCACGGGCCGCGGCGACGGCGGCGTCGATGTCGGCCTGCTCGGCGTGCGCCACCGTGGCGAGCACCTCGCCGGTGGCAGGATCCCGGGTCTCGAAGGTCTTCCCGGACGCCGCGTCGACCCATTCACCGCCGATCAGGAGGCGATGGGGGCGGTCCAGGAAGGCGCGTACTCGCGCGGTCATAGGGGAGTTCGATGTCTCAGTCATGGTGCGTCCTAGGAGTCGTGAGATGGGGAGTGGGGCATCAGAACGAGGTGATGACGGAACGGATCACCTCGCCGTTGAGGAGCCGCTCGTACCCGGTATTGATCTCATCGAGGGAGATCTCCTGGGAGACCATGTGGTCCAGATCCATACGTCCCTGGACGTACAGGTCGGCGTACAGCGGGATGTCGCGCTGGATGTTGGAGGAGCCCATGGCCACCGCCTGCAGGCGTCGCTGTGCGAACAGCGAATCGAGCGAGGCGCCGAACTGGGCCGTGGTCCCGGGCGGGGCAATGCCGATCAGGTACGCGGTTCCGCCAGGTCCGAGAACGTCCTGGGCGAGTTGCTGGGTCACTGGCAACCCGATGGCCTCGAACGCGTGGTCCACTCCGGTGCCCGTGATCCCGAGGACCGCCTCGACGGCGTCCCCGGAGCCCGAGTTGACCACGTCGGTGGCGCCGAACCGGCGGGCCGCCTCAAGCTTGGAGTCGTCCAGGTCGATCGCGATCACGCGCTTGGCGCCGCATAGACGGGCACCGCTCACGGCATTGAGGCCGATGCCACCGACGCCCACGACGGCCACCGTGTCACCGGGCCGTACGTGGGCCGTGTTGATGGCCGCGCCAGCACCGGTGACGACCGAGCAACCGATGAGCGCGGCCTGCGGGAAGGGGATGTCCTCGTTGACAACGGCTAGCTGGTTCTCATGGACGAGTACCTGCTCGGCGAATCCGCCCACGTTGACGGACTGGGCGACGGGCGTGCCGTCCTGAAGTGTGAGGCGTGGCTTCTCCTCCGGCCCCCGCACCACAGCCTCCTGATTCAGGCACAGGGTGGTCTGGCCCGCGAGACACCGCGCGCAGGCCCCGCAGTAGGCGATCAGACAGGCGACGACGCGGTCGCCCGGCTTCAGGCTTGTCACGCTGGGGCCGACCGCGGCGACGACACCGGAGATCTCATGCCCTCCGGCGGCGGGCAGGGGCAGGCCGAAGTCGTGGTCGATGAGGTGCAGGTCCGAGTGGCACAGGCCGGAGGCCTTCACGTCCACCAAGACCTCCCGCCCCACCGGGTCGTCGATCACCACATCATGGATCTCGAACTTGCCCCCGACCTTCATTGCGAGCGCTGCGCGCATAATCGTTCTCCATTCACTAGGGTCGATTCCTGTCGCCTGAATATGACCTAGATCACATGTGGCAGAGTCAGGCTATGACCGGTGCCGTAGGGGCGGGGTGTGCAGTTCTGCGACACCCGCGGCGGCGGTGGCCCATCCTGACGGCGGGGGTCCTGGTGATGTGCGGACGGGCGGCCTAGGCTTCTCGACCGTGATGTGCATCTCAGAGTGGCCGCACGGGCGGGCATAACCGTCATGGTGTCGAATCGCCTCGAGACGGAATCCGGCTGGCGGCGGTCCCGGTTGCACGGGGTGCGCGCAGACGACACGCTGACCACTGCCACTCTCGACGTGCGGGCACGCGCGGCGGCACTCGACCATGCGGTCGCCACCACCCTGGCCGACGTGGCGCGTGATTTCGCCGGCCTTGACCTCTTCCTCTTTGCCTCCGACCGCAGCGGACGACTGATCCGCCTCGTGGGGCCATGGAAATCGGCGTTGGGGGAGCAGATTCGGCGGCGGGGGCTGGATGTGGGGGTCTGCCTGGCCGAGGAGGCGGCGGGGTTCAACGGGATCGGCGCCGCCCTTGAGCTGGGCCGAGGCGTCGCCGTCGACGGGGAGGAGCACTATCTCGACGCGTTCCGGGCCTTCTCCTGCTTCGGGGTGCCCCTCGCGCATCCGGGCGTCGGGCGCGTCCATGGGGCGCTCAGCGTGGTGACGTTCGCCGGGGCGACGCCGACGCTCGTGGAGGGCCTGGCCCGGCACCTCGGACGACAGATTGAGCAGGCGCTAGGCGCGGCCACGTACGCAGACGAGTTGCGGCTTCTGACGGAGTTCCGCCGCCTCACCCGGGGCCGGGGTAGTGCCGTGGTGGGCGTGGGTGAGGAGTCGATCCTCCTGAATGCCGCGGCGGAGCGGTTGGTGCGGTGTCTCGACGGATCGGAGCTGCGGGCCCTGGCGGTGCGAGCGCGGCGGGGGGAGCTCGACGGTGGCGATGTGGGCGTGGCGGGGGGCTTCAGCGTCGCGGACGTGTCCGAGGCGTCTGGCATGACCCTGATGCGGTTGGAGAGGGCCGCGACGGAAACCACGCCGCGTCCCACGCCGGGGGCGGGGCGCGGGACCTGGGCTCCGGCCGTCGAAGCGGCCCGCGAGGCACGGGGCTCGGTGAGCGTGATCGGGGAGCCCGGCTCCGGCCGCACGGCGGCCGCCCGGAGGATCGCTGGCCCCGACGCCGTCATACTCGAGGTCGGCCGCGCCCAGACCCCC
This sequence comes from Micrococcus sp. KRD077, assembly GCF_017168505.1. Classification (NCBI taxonomy): domain Bacteria; kingdom Bacillati; phylum Actinomycetota; class Actinomycetes; order Micrococcales; family Micrococcaceae; genus Micrococcus; species Micrococcus sp. KRD077. The sequence goes on from NZ_JABFAZ010000032.1 coordinate 34,910, forward strand.
GAGGACACGACCTGGCTACGGGGGCTCGAGGCCCTCGTGCGGCGGCCCGGCCCGCCGGTGGTGGTTGACGACGTCGACGCGCTGGAACCTCGGCTCTTGCCAGGACTGAGACGAGCCCTCCGACAGGGGCGGTGCCGGATTGTCATGACCGCCCAGGTGCAGCCGACGACCGATGTCTCGGCCGTGCTCGCGTTGACGGAGCATCGCGTCCAGCTCTCGCCGCTGCGCCGTCGGCTCGCCGAGTTCCCGGCGTTGCTGGCGGCTATGGCGGCCCAGGTGCACGGCGCCTCGGCGCCGATGTTCTCCCCGGAGGCCGTGCGCGTCCTGGCGCAGCAGCACTGGCCGGGCAACCTGGTCGAGCTGGAGTACGTCGTGGGCCGTGTTGGGCGGAGGGCTGGGGGCGGCCGTGTGACGGTGGCTGAGCTGCCCGCATCACACCGTGGGGAAGGGACTGTCCCCCTCCTGGGCCTCGAACGGGCCGAGCGGGAGGCGATCATCGACGCATTGGAGTCGGCCGGCGGCAATAAGGTGCGGGCCGCCGCCGCGCTCGGGGTGAGCCGGGCGACGCTCTACCGCCGCCTGCGCACCCTGCGCATCACGCAGGAAGGCTGAGCGGGGCCAGCCGGGTGCCGGGCTGGACGCGCGGCGGGGTGGTCCCGCGCCGGGCCGACGTTCTCTACGCGGGTCGTCCTTATTCCGGACGGCCCGCGCAAGGAGCATCGGTCGCGCGGATTCAGCGCTCAGCCGTCCTCGGCCCGAGATGTCGCGCGGCCGGCACGACGGCGGCCAGCGAGACCACCGCCAGGACCTGCCACCCCGCGAGCGCCCAGCCGACCCCGAGCGTCGCCCCGAGCGCACCTCCCGCGAGGGTCGCCAGCGGCACGGAGCCCCGGGTGAGGGTGCGGCGCATCGCGGTGACCCGCCCGAGCGTGCCCTCGGGGCAGGCGCGGGCGGTCACGGCAGCCTGGGTGATGTTCCCGAGCAGGACCATGAACCCCCAGAGGGCGGCGCCGGCCAGCAGCCACGGCCCGGCATGAGCGCGGTCGGCGTAGGCCAGCAGGTGCAGCCCCACGGCCACGGCGCAGCCGACCGAGCCGAGGAGGATGCACCGGCGCTCGCCCAGGCGGTCGATGGCCCGGCCCGCCAGGGACGAGGCCGTCAGTGCCCCGACCGCGCCCGCGGTGATCTGGATGCCCAGGAACTCCGGCCCGAGCCGCAGGTCGGTCAGGATCCAGACCGCCTCGACCGGGGCGAAGAGGGCCATGCCCACATTGGCGGCCACCGACCCCATCGTCAGCAGCCACAGGACCGGGGTGCGCCGCAGGACCGTCCACCCCTCCGCGGCGTCCTTCCCGAACCGGGCCCAGCGGGAGAGGACGTCCGCGACGCCGGGGTCCCCGTCGTCGTCCGGGACGTCCGCCGCGGCGGAGGGCCGCAACCGCACCCGGAGCGCGACGATCGCCGCCGCGAAGAGGAACGCCGTCGCGATGCCGAGCACGGGCCCTGCGCCCAGCGACCCGACGAGGACGCCCGCCGCGGCGGGCACGATCAACACGAGGGCGGCGTCGGCGGACTCGAGCCGCGCCGTCAGGCGGGCGACGGCGGTGGCCGGCACGACGCGCGGCACGAGCGCGGTCTGGGTGGTCTCGGCCAGCACCGTGAGCACGCCCAGCAGGGTCATGACGGCGGCGAGGTGACCGAACGTGAGCGCGTCGAGCGCCCACGCCGCGACGAGCGAGCCGAGCACCGCCGCCTTGGCGAGGCCGGTGGCCGCGAGCAGCCGCGGGCTGAGGTGTCGGTCCACCACGATGCCGAGGGGCACGCCGAGTAGGAGGAATCCCAACCCGGAGAGCGTCATCAGCACGCCCATGCCGTCGGCGCCCACGCCGAGCAGGAGCACCGCCAGGACGTCCAGGGCGACGTCCGTGGCGGACCGGCCACCCGCGTCGAGGGCGTTGGAGGCGACCAGCCACCGCGCCCGTCCTTCCGGCAGCGGGGGCGTCCCAGTGTCAGAGCCGCGGGGGGCAGGCGTCTGGCGACGCGGGTCCGTGCTCACCGCCACACGTGGAGCAGGTAGCCGTAGCTCAGTGATGTCGCTGCGGGGTGCTCGGCGAGCCACGCGTCGGCGACCCCTCGCTCGAACTCCAGCCGCAGGACGGCCTCGAGGTCGGCGCGGGAGTCGAAGGTCCACGAGCTCATGACCTCGCGGGTCTCGGCCCCGATGCCGGCCCACCACTCGCGGGCGTACGTGTCCTGGCCCTGCGCCGCGGCGTTCGTGCTCGCCCGCAGCAGCTCGGCGAACTGGCCGCGCTCGGTGTCGTTGTCGATCACCACGAGCGCGCCGCCGGGCCGCAGCACCCGGGTGACCTCGTCCAGGCCGGGCCGGACGTCCCAGCGCGGGTGCGGGAAGAAGTACGCGAACCGGGCGTGCACGACGTCGACGCTCGCCTCCGGCAGCGGGATCTGCTCGGCCGAGCCGTAGAGCACGCGCGCCCCGCCGGGGCGGGCGCGGGCGGCCCCCAGCAGGCGCGCGTCCGGCTCGACGGCGATCGTCTCGGCCGCGTCGGCGTAGCGGGGCAGCCAGAAGCCGGTGCCCGCACCGAGGTCGAGCAGCGTCCGCCCGGTCCAGGGCGCCGCCTCCTGCAGTGCCGCCCAGAGGGCGCCCTCGCGGTCCATGGCCGCGTTCTCGATCTCGTACAGCGCCGGGTCCACGCCCTGGTTGCCCGAGGGCCGGAAGTCGGGCAGGTCCGTGGCCGGTCCGCCCGGTGTGCTCTGTGTCATGTCCGGGAGTCTGACACACACCCCCCTCCACGCCAGTCCGTCACACGGGTCTGCCTCGGCCCGCCGCGCCCCGGAGAGGCTCCGGCCGGTCCTGGATGGCGCGGTGGCGGCTCATATGACGCGCGAGCCGGCCGTCCGCTGGACTCGCGGCGGCCCGCCGCGTGGGATGGGCTCACCACCCATCCAGAGCGGCCGAGAGATCTGGCTCGACGACGCCGCAGCAACCCGCCCGCCGCACCCGGACCCCCGGGAACGGCAGGCCCGGTGCTACCGCCAGGACCGATGGAGGAGAGCAGATGCCCCGTCACGCCACACAGCAAGTCCACGCCGGCTACGAGCCCGCCGCACCCCACCGGCCGGTCGTCCCGCCCATCCACCAGACCACGGCGTTCCGTTTCCCGGACCACGCCACGGCGGCATCGATGTTCCGGCTCGAGACCCCCGGCTTCACCTACAGCCGCACGGGCAACCCGACCGTCGCGGTGTTCGAGAACCGCCTCGCCGCACTGGAGGGCGGCATCGGCGCGATCGCCACGGCCACCGGCCAGGCCGCCGTCGCGCTGTCCCTGCTGGCGCTGCTGCAGGGCGGCAAGCACCTGGTCGCCTCCAGCCAGCTCTACGGCGGCACCGTGGACCTGCTGACGGACACGTTCGCGGACTTCGGCATCGAGGTCACCTTCGCGGACCCGGCGGACCCGCCCGCGTGGGCCGCAGCGGTCCGGCCCGACACCCGCGCGTTCTTCCTCGAGGCCATCACCAACCCGCTCGCCACCCTCCCGGACCTGCCCGCGCTCGCGGACCTCGCCCACGCGGCCGGTGTGCCCGTGGTGGTGGACAGCACCCTCGCGACGCCGGCCCTCTACCGGCCGCTGGAGCACGGCGCCGACGTCGTCGTGCACTCGGCCACCAAGTTCCTCGGCGGGCACGGCGCGGTGCTCGGCGGCGCGATCGTGGACGGCGGCACGTTCGACTACGGCGCGGCGCCGGACCGGTGGCCGCAGCTGGCCCGGCCCAAGGCCCGCTACGGCGGGCAGACGCTGGTCGAGCGGCACGGCCGCGGCGCCTACCTGACGCTGGCCCGCAGCAAGTTCCTGCACGACCTCGGCCCCACCCTCGCCGCCGCGAGCGCGGCGCAGTTCATCCAGGGGCTCGAGACGCTCGACCTGCGCGTGGCCCGCCACACCGCCACCGCCCTGGCCGTGGCCGAACACCTGGCCGGGCACCCCGCCGTCGCCCGGGTGCACCACCCCGGCGTGGCCGGGCATCCCAGCGCGGCGCTGGCCGCCCGTGACTTCCCGGACGGCGTCGGCTCGGTGTTCTCCTTCGACCTGGCCTGCGGCCCCGAGGCCGTGGCCCCGTTCCTCGACGCGCTCGAGCTGTTCCAGCTGGTGGTCAACGTCGGCGACGCCCGGTCCCTCGTCTCCCACCCGGCGACCATGACGCACTGTCGCCTGACGCGGCAGCAGCGCGAGGACGCCGGGATCGCCGAGACCACCGTCCGGCTCTCCATCGGGCTGGAGTGTCCCGACGACCTGATCGCGGACCTGGACCGTGCCCTGGCCGTGGTGACCGCCGCCGGGCCGGCCGTCCCCGCCACCACGCCCGCCGTCCCCGAGACCGCCGCCGTCACCCAGGAGGTGCGCTGAGATGACCGCTGTCCACCACACCACCCGCTCCGTCTCCCGTCCCGCCGTCCGCGGCTTCACCACCACCGCCGTGCACGCCGGCCAGGAGCCCGACCCGCTGACCGGCGCCGTGGTGCCGCCGATCTACCAGACCAGCACCTTCGTACAGGACGGCATCAACGTGCTGCGCGCTGGGCATGAGTACAGCCGCGGCTCCAACCCGACCCGGAACGGCTTCGAGACCCAGCTCGCCGCCCTCGAGCACGGCGATCGGGCGTTCGCGTTCGCCTCCGGGCTCGCCGCCGAGGACGCCCTCCTGCGGGCCGTGCTGCGCCCCGGCGACCACATCGTGCTGGGCGGCGACGGCTACGGCGGCACCCACCGCCTCATCACCACCGTCCTCGAGCCGTGGGGCGTGTCCAACACCCCCGTGGACATCACCGACCCGACGGCGGTCGCCGCGGCCGTCCGCCCCGGCCGCACCGCGCTGCTGTGGGTGGAGACGCCCTCCAACCCGCTGCTCGGCATCGCGGACCTGGCCGCCTGGGCGCAGATCGCCCACGACGCCGGCGCGCTGCTGGTCGTGGACAACACGTTCGCCTCGCCCTACCTCCAGCGGCCCCTCGACCTCGGCGCGGACGTGGTGGTGCACTCCACCACCAAGTACATCGGCGGGCACTCGGACGTGCTCGGCGGCGCCGTGGTGGTGGCCGACCGCGAGTTCCGCGGCCGGGCGCTGGCCGAGGCGGTGGCCTACCAGCAGTTCGCCGCCGGTGCGGTCGCCGGCCCGCAGGACTCCTACCTCGCCGCCCGCGGCCTCAAGACGCTCGGCCTGCGCATGGACCGGCACGGCGCCAACGCCGCCGCGCTCGCGGGCTGGCTGCAGGGCCGCCCCGAGGTCGCCCAGGTCTTCTACCCCGGGCTGCCCGACCACCCGGGCCACGCGCTCGCCGCGCGGCAGATGGACGGCTTCGGCGGCATCGTCTCCGTCCGGCTGGCCGGGGGAGAGGCCGCGGCCCGCGCGTTCGCCGAGGCCACCGAGCTGTTCGCGCTCTCGGTCAGCCTCGGCGGGGTCGAATCGCTGCTCTGCTACTCCTCCGAGATGACCCACGCCTCCGTGCGGGGCACGCCCCTGGCCGTCCCCACGGACCTGGTCCGGCTCTCCGTCGGCATCGAGGACGTGGCCGACCTGCAGGCGGACCTCGAGGCCGGCCTCGAGTGCGCCGCACGCGTCGCCGCCGGCCGCGGGGCGCCGCCTGTCTCTTATACCACATCTAAAAAAAAACGACAAGTAAAACCGCCCACCACCGCACCACCCGCGCCCGCACCCCGGAGAGGACCCGATGAGCCACGCCACCCTTGTCCCGAGCACCGCGCCCACCCGCGTGGACGACCTGACGTTCAGCATCCACACCACGCCGTTCGACGAGGACTACACGCCCGCCGCCAGCACGCGCGCCACCACGAACTTCGCGAACCTCGCCCGCGGCACGGACCGGCGGGAGAACCTGCGCGCCGCCCTGGCCATGATCGACGGGCGCCTCAACGACCTCGCCCCCTGGGACAACCCGGAGCGGGACCGCTACACGGCGCGGATCGAGATCGTCTCGATCGACGTGCACTTCACCGCCGACGACGGCGCGGACGTCGACTTCCCGCTCATGGAGATGCTCGACGTGCGGGTGGTCGAGCGTGCGACGGGCGCCGTGCTCGGCCGCAGTGTGGGGAACAACTTCTCCTCCTACGTCCGCGACCACGACTTCTCGGTGGTGCTGCCCGCGCACGCGGTGACGTCGCCGGGGACCGAGGAGCCCGACGGCTTCGGCGACCTGCACGGGCGGCTGTTCCGGCACCTGCTGGACTCGCAGGCGTACCGGGAGCGGTTCCCGCAGCCGCCCGTGATCTGCATCAGCGTGTCCACGAGCCGCACCTACCGGCGGCTGACGAACGAGCACCCGGTGCTCGGGGTCGAGTACCGCCAGGACGAACCCTCCCGCACGGACCGCTACTTCGGCCGGATGGGCCTGGGGATCCGGTGCTTCCTGCCGCGCGGGGCCGTGGCGCCGCTGGCGTTCTACTCGCGGGGCGACCTGCTCAACGACCACGCGAACCTCTCCCTGGCCGGGCTGATCGCCACCATGGAGACCTTCCAGCGGATCTACCGGCCGGAGATCTACAACGCGAACGCCGGGGCCGGCGAGGTGTACCGGCCGCGCCTGGACCACGGCGACTTCTCGCAGACCCGGATCGCCTACGACCGCGAGGAGCGGGCCCGCCTCGGCCGGGAGCAGGGGGAGTACACGCAGGAGCACTTCGTGGGCCCGCACCGCGACCTGCTGGAGCGCTGGGCCGCCGCCCACGCCGCACGAGACAACGAGGAGACCCGATGACCACCCTGATCCCCACCGCCCTCGTCGGCAGCCTGCCGAAGCCCGGCTGGCTCGCCGAGGAGGAGACGCTCTGGTCGCCCTGGAAGCTCGAGGGGGAGCAGCTGCGCGAGGGCAAGCTCGACGCGCTCGCCCTCGCCGTGGCCGATCAGGAGCGTGCGGGCATCGACATCGTCTGCGACGGCGAGCAGACCCGCCAGCACTTCGTCACCACGTTCATCGAGCACCTCGGCGGTGTGGACTTCGACCGGCGGGAGACGGTGCGGATCCGCGACCGGTACGACGCGAGTGTGCCGACCGTCGTCGGGGAGGTGGGCCGGCCGGCGCCGGTGTTCGTGGACGACGCGAAGGCTCTGCGCGCCCGGACGGACCGGCCCATCAAGTGGACCCTGCCCGGGCCGATGACCATGATCGACACCCTCGCCGACCGCCACTACGGCAGCCGCGAGAAGCTCGCGTGGGAGTTCGCGCGCATCCTCAACGAGGAGGCGCGGGAGCTGGCGGCGGTGGGCGTCGACGTCGTGCAGTTCGACGAGCCCGCGTTCAACGTGTTCTTCGACGACGTCCGCGACTGGGGCGTGGCGACGCTCGAGCGTGCGGCCGAGGGCCTGACGTGTGAGACGGCCGTGCACATCTGTTACGGCTACGGGATCAAGGCGAACAACGACTGGAAGGCCACGCTCGGGGAGGAGTGGCGCCAGTACGAGACGTCGTTCCCGCTGCTGCGCGAGTCCACGATCGACACGATCGCCCTGGAGCGGCACCACTCCCGGGTGCCGGCGGAGCTCATCGGCCTGCTGCGCGGCAAGAAGGTGATGGTCGGCGCGATCGACGTGGCGAGCGACGAGATCGAGACGCCCGAGGAGGTCGCGGCGACCCTCCGGGAGACCCTCGAGTTCGTGGACGCGGACAAGCTGATCGCGAGCACCAACTGCGGCATGGCGCCGCTGGCTCGCTCCGTGGCGCGGGACAAGACCGCCGCGCTCGTGGCCGGCGCGCGGATCCTCCGGGAGGAGCTGGGCGGGGAGTGAGGGGGGCCTGATGGCCTTGCCTGGCCGGCGGGGCCCCGTCAGGATCGTCTGCATGGATCCTGATGCGAGCCCCCGTGTCCGGCTCACCGCTGACGATCCCCGGCCGGGCAGTCGTCCCGCGACGTCGACCGAGGGGCCCCACCGACAGCTTGATCAGCGATCATCGCCGGAGCTGTGGGGCCGTCTGGTCGCTGCGGTGTTCGCCCTCGACGGCGTCGAGGAGGGCCACAGCACCGTCTCGCCAGCAACGTCGCGCGCCCTCCACCTGACAGGCCGGCCGGAGGAGCGCACCCCGGAGGTCAACCTCTCACCAGGCCGGCGCTGGGAGCCGGTGCACCTGCATGGGGTGGACGACACGTCAGTGCACCTCGTCCTGGCGCCCGAGCGCGGCGTCCGTCTGGCCGAGCTCGGATGGCTCGAACCGCATGGCTACGCGGACTTCGGCACGGAGTGGATGCTCTACGGTCCGCGGGACGAGGCAGAGCTGGCCGTCGTCGTCGGGATCATCGAGGAGTCGCTCGCCTACGCGCGCGGTTGACGCAGCGCCCCGGAGCGGGGAAGCGGACGCGAGAGGAAACTGCGAATTTTTCGTTTTCGCGGGTAGTCTTGTTCCATGACTGCGACGGTGAATGACAAGCACACGGTGCTGCCGCCGACGGACCTCGAGGAGATGCTCGACGTCGGCAGGTTCCTCGACGGCCTGACGCAGCCGGCCGCCCTGGTCGGCCCTGATGGGCAGAAGGTCCCCCTGCCGCCAGAGGCTTTCAACGTCCTGCGGGACGTCGTCGAGGCGATGCGGGTGGGCAAGGCCATCACGGTGGCACCCGTCGACCAGCTGCTCACGACACAGGAGGCGGCGAACTTCCTCGGCATCAGTCGTCCCACGCTGGTGAGGCTGCTCGAGGAGGGCGCGTTGCCGTACGAGAGGACGACCGGTGGTCGGCACCGACGCATCCGGCTCCAAGACGTCGTGTCCTATCAGCAGCGGAAGCGCGGGGAGCGGCGTGCCTCGCTGAGCGACCTCGTAGGGGAGGCCTCGTCTGCGGGGCTCTACGACCAGAAGGCGGAGTCCTACCGCGAGGCGTTGCGTCAGGCTCGCGCCGACCTCCGGGGTGAGCGCGGGTAGTGGCGCGCTTCAGCGCGGTGCTCGACGCGTGCGTCCTCGTGCCCATCGCCCAAGCGGACACCTTGCTGCATCTGGCCGAGGCGGGCCTCTATCGGCCGGTATGGAGCGGGCGGATCCTCGACGAGACGGTGCGCGCACTGGAAGCGATGCATCCAGACATGCGTGCGTCGGGGGCGGCGCGTCACCGTGCCGGGGTCATGGACGCCGCCTTCGACGACGCGCGGGTCGAGGGGTGGGAGCAGCTCGTGCCCGGGATTGATCTTCCGGACCCCGATGATCGGCATGTGGTCGCCGCCGCGATCCAGGGACGTGCTGACCTGATCGTCACGGCGAATCTGAAGGACTTCCCGCGGGAGGTCGTTGAGTCCTTCGACATCGAGGTGCAGAGTCCGGATGAGTTTTTCATGAACCAGCTCGACCTGGACCCGGCTCGAGTGATGACGGCCCTCGCAGCCCAAGCGGGCGCGACACGGAATCCTCCGTTGACCGTCAGGGACGTCCTTGAGCGGCTGGTGCCGTGCGGTGCACCCCTGTTCGCGGAGGCCGCACGAGCCCAGCTCTGGCGGGTCGACGTTGAGCGACCTTGATTCAGCCCGACGCCAGAACCGGCGTCTGTCGGCTCACCCCCACACGCCGGAACCGGCGATGAGCCGGACCGCGAGCACCGCCATGACCACCGCGATCACCACGTCCACCACGCGCCACGCCTTCGGGTCGGCGAGCACCCGGGCCAGCAGGCGTGCGCCGTAGCCGAGCGCGGTGAACCACAGGACCGAGGCGGCGACGGCGCCGGCGGCGAAGACCCACCGCGCGTCGGGACCGTGCTGGTTGGCGAGGCTGCCCAGCAGCACCACGGTGTCCAGGTAGACGTGCGGGTTGAGCCAGGTCAGCGCGAGCGTGGTGGCGATGACCGAACCCGCGGTGCGCGGCGCCTGCTCGGCGACGAGCCCCTGCGGGCGCAGCGCGGCACGCAGGGAGGAGACCGCGAACCAGAGCAGGTACAGGGCGCCGCCCCAGCGCAGCACCTCGAGCAGCCACGGCACGGCCTGCACGAGCGCACCCACCCCGGCGGTCCCGGCCAGGATCAGCACGGCGTCCGAGGCCATGCACACCAGCACGACGGCGCCCACATGCTCCCGGCGCACGCCCTGGCGGAGCACGAAGGCGTTCTGGGCGCCGATGGCGACGATGAGGGCGAGTCCGGTGAGCAGGCCGGTGCCGGCGAGGGTCCACATGGGTGAGGACGCTAGGGCCCGGCCGGGCCTGAGCCAAACGAAGAGAACTGCAGGTGCCTAAGCTCTGCTTCATGAACCTTGATCAGCTGCAGGCGCTGCGTGCGATCGCGGACGAGGGCTCGTTCGAGGCGGCCGCGTACGAGCTCGGCGTCAGCGCCTCGGCGGTCAGCCAGCGCATCCGCGCCCTGGAGCGGGAGGTGGGCCAGGTGCTGCTCCGGCGCGGCACACCCTGCGAGCCGACTGAGGCCGGCGTCGGCCTGGTGCGCGTGGCCCGGCACATGCGGGTGCTCGAACAGGAGGCGTGGGCCGGGCTGGGCCGCACGGCGGCCGGGCGCAGCGTCACCTCCCTGGCCGTGCCCGCCGACGTGCTGGGCACGTGGTTCGGGCCCGTCCTGGCCGAGGCCGCCGACTGGGACGACACGGTCCTGGACCTGCACGTCGAGGACCAGGACCACAGCGCCCGGCTGCTGCGCCGGGGCGAGGTGCTGGCCGCCGTCACCACGGAGCCGCAGCCGGTGCAGGGGTGTGCGGCGGAGCCGCTGGGGAGCATGCGCTACGTCCCGCTCGCCTCGCCCGCCCTGCGCGCCCGGCACGCGGCGGGCGACGTCGTCGACCTCGGCGCGATGCCCATGATGCGCTACAACGCGAAGGACGACCTGCAGCGCCTCGCGCTGAGCGGCGCCGGGCTGGACGTCGCCCCGCCCACGCACCTGGCGCCGTCGTTCGACGGGTTCCACCGGTCCGTCCGGGCCGGCCTGGGGTGGGGGATGCTCGTGGACGCCCAGGCCGTCGAGGACGTGCGCGCCGGCCGGCTGGTCCGCGTGCCCGGGCTCGACGACGTCCTCGTGCCCCTGTACTGGCAGGCGGCCACACTGCCCGTGACGCGCCTGGTGCGGCTCACGCGGGCGGTGCGGGAGGCGGCCCAGCGGACGCTCGAGCGGGGGTGAGGCGGCACCAAGGGGCGCGGGCCGTCAGCGACGTCGCAGCGGTGCCGGCGCCTCCATGGAGGCCTCGACCAGCACCGGCCGGAAGCCCAGTGCCTCGTTGACGTCGAGCATGTGCCGGTTCTCCTCGGCGTTCCACGTGATGATCGCGCGGGCCCCGGGCAGCGCGTCGCGGACGGCGATGAGGTTCGCCGCCTTCACGCGCATGCCGAGGCGGCGGCCGCGGTGCTCGGGCAGCACGATGGTGTCCCACTGGTCGATCAGCCCGTCCGGGCGCGAGCGGGGCGCCACCAGCTCGCTCAGGGCGACGATCCGACCGGTGGCACGGTGCCGCGCCACCGCGCGGAAGAGCCGCCCGGTCGTGAGGATCTGCTCGTCCATGCGACGCACGCGGGCCGCATCCCAGACCTGCTCCACCACGGTGCGTTCCCCGGACGGCACGTCCGTGGCCATGCGGGCCTTGAGGACGGCGACGTCGTCCTGCAGGGACGCGTCGGCCGCGCCCTCCCAGGCGTGGAGCTCGTAGTCCGACGAGACGCCTTCGGCCTCGGCCAGGGCGACGGCGGGGTCGATCCCGGGATCGGCGAAGTCATACCGGCTCACCCGCTCGGTCTGGACGAGCGCGAAGCCGTAGGACTGGGCGAGACGCACACCCGGATGCTCGGCGGGCACCGCACCGGCGCCGTTGGGCGGGGTGAGCGTCCGTTGCCCGGCCACCGGCCGCGGCGTCAGCGGCCAGGTCTCGAAACGGGTGAGGCCGGCGGTGTCCAGGACGAGCCGCTCGGCCAGTGCGCGGCCGTGGCCGCGTCCGCGGTGCCGCGGGTGGATGTAGACGTTGAGGGCGGCCGCGTCAGGGTCGTCGACGTGGTTGATCAGGACGCGGGCGTAGCCGACCGCCTCGCCGTCGACGTACGCCAGGTAGCGGCGCTGCGTGTGGTCGGTCTCGGCGGCGGCCTGGATGAGCGCGTCCCTGGGGGTCTCGTCCCACTCGGTCGTGCCGATCAGCTCGTGGTTGTACTCGTCTCCGAGGTGGCAGTAGGCCCGCCAGTGGGGGTCGTCCGACGAGGCGGGCAGGGGGAATTCGATGATGTCAGGCATGCGGTGACTGCTTTCTGAAGAAAGGGGTGGGCGCAGAGGCGCCCGTCGAGCCGTGCTCGAGACGGGCGCGCGGGGAGGCCGGTGGTGGGTCGTCCGACCCACGGGGTCACTGCTGCTGCATCATGGGGTGAACTGTGTCACGACGCGGATCGGTGGGCAAGGGCCTTTGCTGTCGAGATGCAGGCAAAGTTCCCCACGACGCGCGGGGAACTCTTCGCATATCGGGCGGGATCCGGCCGGGGTGACACTGGGTGTCCAGGTGGGCGCCCCCGCGGGTCCCGGGGATCGCCCGAAACGTACGGGCGGCTGCCGCTCTGGCGGGTTGGTTGTGGCGGGCCGTGCGGCGGGGGGCAGGGCCGGAGGTGGCGCACACGGCGCATGGCAGGGCCCCTCGTCACTAACGACCGAATCTGCCTATCCCACGGGGCGAAATCCGAGCCGCTGGTAGATCCTCATGGCCGCATCGGAGGTGCCCTGTCCGAAGCGCAGACTCAGAGTGTGGTCACCGGCGTCGCAGCAGGTTGCGATGGCGTGTTGGACCAGAGCCCGCCCGATCCCCTTCCCGCGTGCGTGGGGATCAATGAAGAGGTCGATGATGAACGGACCAGTGAGGTGTTCGTCCCAGATCGAGTGGGTGACCACCATGATGGCTCCGGCGAGACGGCCACCCACCCACGCTGTAGTGCTCGCATCGGCGCGCAGCTTTCCGTAGTCACCGCGGAAGGTCGCGTTCATCTCCTCGCGCGCCTCGTCTAGATCGGAGGCAGCGACGTCGGGTGGGTAGCTCATCAGATAGCACTGGGCCAGATCGTCGGCCATCCCAACGTCCAACCCTCGAAAGTCGAGTCCTCCAGGGAGCTGGTCAGCAGGGTAGAGCTGCGGCAAGTGAAGAGTCAGAAGGTCAGTGGGCACAGTTGTTCCTCTCGTGATGGTGGGGTGTTCAGCGCGATGCCGTCAGAGAGTGAACATGGCTAGGAAGATAGCAGTGCAGAGGCGCAGTGGAGATAGGGCGAGACGCTCGGAGTGTGAGGGGCTGGTCTCGTGCTCGTGGAAGCGCAGCCACAAACGACCGGTTGTGCCGCGTGCCTCTGAGAGTCACCCACCCGCCGCATCCGCAGGCGGAGGATGGCGAAAGCGCTCACCCCCCGAGTGGGGCTGGCGTCCATGGCGCGGCTGGTGACCGGCGCAGTTCTGGCGTGGGTCAGCTCTACGCGGGTCGGTCAGACCCGCGTAGCGTCGATGATGTCCGGCGTGGAGCCCCTCGGGCCTTCGCGCGTCTGACCCGATCGAGGGAGTCTCTCGTGTACATCCACAAGCAGAAGCTTCAGCACGTCTCCAGCCCCGAGAAGCCTGACGCGGTCTACGCCCGCAAGCTGCAGGAGGTGATCGGCGGGCAGTACGGCGAGATCACCGTGGCCATGCAGTACAGCTTCCAAGCATGGAACGCCCACATCCCGGGCAAATACCGGGACCTACTCTTCAGCACGGCGGCCGAGGAGTTCGGACACGTCGAGATGCTCGCCACCATGGTGGCCCAGCTGCTGGAGAAGGCCCCGGTGGGGATCACCACCGACGCCATCCAGGATGACCCGGCCGTGGCCGCCGTCATCGGGGGCACCGACCTGCAGCAGGCCATCGTGGCCGGTGCCGGTGCTCGCCCCGTGGACAGCATGGGGAATCCGTGGACCGGAGCGTATGTCACGGCCAGCGGCAACCTGCTGGCCGACATGACCGCCAACCTCAACGCCGAGATGCAGGGCCGCACCCAGGTGGCCCGGCTCTACCACATGACCGATGACCCGGGCATCCGGGAGCTGCTCTCCTTCCTTCTGGCCCGGGACACGATGCACCAGAACCAGTGGGCGGCGGCTGTGAAGGAGCTGCAGGAAGACGGCCTGGAGGAGATGCCGGTGCCGAGCAACTTCCCGCAGAAGAAGGAGGCCACGGAGCACTCGTACACGCACTATGAGTTCTCTGACGGTCAGGCCACTGCGGAGGGTTCGTGGGCTGCAGGCCCCACCCCGGACGGCAAGGGCGAGTTCTCCTACTCGTCCGAGCCGCCGGCGGGGGTCCCCCTGCCCC
>NZ_JABFAZ010000032.1:49318-51157 GCF_017168505.1 Micrococcus sp. KRD077
CCCACCCGGACTCCCGTTTCTACGGGACGACGGAGGTGCCCAACCGCCTCGAGAAGCTGGCGGGCACGGTGCAGGACAAGCTGCACCGCGAGTGACCCGACCTTCCCGATGAGGCAGTGCACGGGCCCGTCTGCTCCGGCAGGCGGGCCCGTGTCGTCTGTCCATGTAAGAGGCCGCATCTCCCTGGCACGGATTGTGGCGAGAATGTGCCTCGCCATTCTTGAGGGGATGCGGGCGCTTCGGACAGGGCTGCGTGGTCGCACGGAGTGTTCTTGACCCACGTCCACGCGGGTATACCCCTTTACACGCCCTGCCCTGTGGCTTCGTTCGCTTGGTGGCGGGGTTTTTGCAGCGCTCCGTGGCGGTCTTGTTGCCGCGATCACGCAGGACTGGCTGCAGGTAGGTGTCGCGGTCTGAACCGAGAGGGGTGCGCCCGGTCGGGGCCGTTTGGATCGCTGCCGCTACGTCAGAGTCCGAAGGCTCCGCCGCTGACGAGGATCACGATGCCGAGGCCGATGAGAACGATGGGGAAGAGGATGTTCTCCCAGCGTTCGAGCACTTCGGCGATCGGGGGGCGGGTGGCGACGAACTTTGCCAGGGCCACCAGGACCGCGACGAGCGCGAGGAAGACGATGCAGTAGGCGACTACTGCGAGAGGTTCCACGCTGAGGAAGACAGGGGTGTAGACGCCGATGTTGTCGCCGCCGTTGGCAAGGGTGACGCCTGCGACTGTCCACACGCCGACCTTCTTGCCGGCAACCTTGGCCTCGTCGTCATCGTCGTCATCGTCTCCGCGCCAGGCCTGCCATGCGGCCCAGAGGCCGAGGCCCAGAGGGATGAGGCCGAAGTACGGGATGGCTGCCGAGGGCAGGAATGCTCCGGCGCCGATGGTCACCAGGACCGCGGCACCGAGGATGCCGGCGAATCCGAGGTACTGGCCGGCCAGAATGCGGGCGGTAGTGCCGCGCTGGCCTGCCCCTCGCGCGAAGAAGAGGGAGAGCACGATGATGTCGTCGATGTTGGTCGCTGCGAACAGGCCCATCGCCTGCAAGACCGAGGTGAGGCTCATGCGCCCTCCCCAGCTGCGTCGCATCCGGGAAGCGAGCAGGCGGGATCGATGCACGGGGCGTCTTCGTCCACTGCCAGGGTGGCATCGACCAGTGCCGTCAGCGCCTGCGCCAGGTGCGAATCGGCGATCTCATATCGTGTCCGACGACCCT
The DNA here is from genome assembly GCF_017168505.1 of Micrococcus sp. KRD077. NCBI lineage: Bacteria > Bacillati > Actinomycetota > Actinomycetes > Micrococcales > Micrococcaceae > Micrococcus > Micrococcus sp. KRD077. The sequence continues at coordinate 50,539 of NZ_JABFAZ010000032.1, forward strand.
CGGGCTCGGAGACGACGATCCCGCAATCGCGCAGGCATGCCAGGTGGTTGGACACGTTCGGGCGTGTCAGGTCCAGATCTCGGGCCAGTTCCGCCGGGTAAGCGGGATGGTCGAGCAGGGTCAAGATGATCCGGGATCGAGTGGGGTCGGCCAGTGCACGACCCAGGCGGTTCATCACGTCGAGACGCGAAGCAATAGTCATCATGGATTGAACTATACAGCGCGAACTGAACACTCGGTCACAGGCGTCAGCCCAGATCGCATGCCCGTAAGGGGATCCTTCACCGTACGTCGAGCGAGCTCAGTCCTCGTGTCATTTTCAGAAGTCGACTGCGCTCTCGGGCCCGTCCTCTCGGGGGTGGTGTCGTCGACTCCCGAGCCCTGGTCGTTCAGTAGTCCTGTGCACTAGCGTCGCATCTGCTCAGTAGTCCTGTTCTCTATGAGGAGGCGGGCGTGGACGGCGACCAGGATGAGATGGCTGGACCGGGCGTGGGTCAAGTCCCTGGAAGTGGTGTAACCGTCTTCGAGGCGGTGGGGGCTTGAGTCGGTCAGGTCTCCAAGGTCGGCATCACCTCCGTGCCCAGGATGGTCGTGGATGTCGTGTCCGCATCCAGACCTG
>NZ_JABFAZ010000032.1:51257-102416 GCF_017168505.1 Micrococcus sp. KRD077
AGTTGAGTCCCGCATAGTGGTGTAGCGCCCGGTGGTCGGGCGTGTCGTCTCAGACGTGGACGCGGCCACCGTGTGATCCGTCGAGTCAACCTTCCACAGAATCCTCGAATGGAGTCATCACGATGACCGCTCCTCATATTCTCGACCCTGCCGGCCTGCTCGGAGAAGCCCTGTCTGAAGCGTCCCCGGACATGATGCGCCATCTGCTGCAGACCATGATCAACACCTTGCTGTCCGCGGATGCCGACGCGGTGGTCGGTGCCGAATGGGGCAAGCCCAGCTCCTCGCGCACTGCTCAGCGGAACGGGTACCGCCACCGGGACCTGGACACCCGGGTCGGCACCCTGGACGTGGCCATCCCCAAGCTCAGATCGGGCACGTACTTCCCGGACTGGCTACTTGAACGCAGGAAGAGAGCGGAGTCGGCGCTGATCACCGTGGTCGCTGACTGCTACCTCGCCGGGGTCTCGACCCGACGGATGGACAAGCTGGTCAAGACTCTGGGCGTCAACGCCCTGTCCAAGTCCCAAGTCTCCCGGATGGCCACCGAGCTCGACGAGCAGGTCGAGGCCTTCCGCCACCGCCCGCTCGGGGTGGCCGGCCCGTTCACGTTCGTGGCCGCCGATGCGCTGAGCATGAAGGTCCGCGAGGGCGGGCGCGTGGTCAACGCCGTGGTGCTGCTGGCCACCGGGGTCAACGCTGACGGCCACCGCGAGGTCCTGGGCCTGCGGGTCGCCACCTCGGAGACCGGGGCGGCGTGGAACGAGTTCTTCGCCGACCTGGTCGCCCGCGGCCTGGCCGGGGTCCGGTTGGTCACTTCTGACGCCCACACCGGACTCAAGGACGCCATCGCGGCGAACCTGCCCGGAGCGACGTGGCAGCGCTGCCGCACCCATTACGCGGCGAACCTGATGGGCATTACCCCGAAGAACATGTGGCCGGCCGTGAAAGCCATGCTGCACTCGGTCTATGACCAGCCCGATGCGGCCAGCGTGCACGCGCAGTTCGACCGGCTCCTGGACTACGTGAGCGAGAAGCTGCCCACCGTGGCTGAGCACCTCGACGCCGCCCGGGCGGACATCCTGGCCTTCACCACGTTCCCGAAGGACGTCTGGACGCAGGTCTGGTCGAACAACCCGGCCGAGCGGCTCAACCGGGAGATCCGCCGTCGCACCGACGCGGTGGGCATCTTCCCCAACCGGGCGGCCATCGTCAGGCTAGTGGGTGCGGTGCTGGCCGAGCAGACCGATGAATGGGCCGAGGGTCGACGCTACCTCGGTCTCGAAGTCCTGGCCCGCTGCAGGCTCACCACCGTGACCAACACCGGAGACGAGGTGGACCCCGACACCGAACTCACCCTCGGCCTCAGCGCCTGACCCCCATGAAGGATCAGACCGCTACACCATCACGAGGGGCTTGACCCGGGCGGGGTTAGACGGGGGTGGTGAAGGTGCCGGCCAGGTTCTGCAGCTGGTAGATCCACAGGGTCCAGATCCCGGTGACCATCAGCACCCCGACGAGCACCAGCAGTACCCCGCCGATGATGTTGAAGGCGCGGATGTGGCGGCGGACGAAGCCCAGCGTTCGGGTGACCCAGTCCAGGCCCATCGCCACCAGCACGAAGGGGATGCCCAGGCCCAGACAGTAGAGGAAGCCCAGCAGGGCCCCGCGCCAGGGGTCCCCGGTGGTGGTGCTCAACGCCAGCACGGCGCTGAGGGTCGGGCCCATACACGGGGTCCAGCCCAGGCCGAAGACCACCCCGAGCAGCGGGGCCCCGGCGATCCCGGTCCTGGGCTGGAAGGACATCCGCCGGGTGTTCTGCAGGAACGGCAGCCAGCCGATGAGCACCAGGCCCATCAGGATCACGAACACCCCCAAGGCCCGGATCAGCGCGTCCTGCCACTGCAACAGCCACCCGCCGATCACCCCGAAGGCGGCCCCGTAGAGGGTGAACACCGCGGCGAAGCCCATAATGAACAGTCCCACCCCGGTCATCACCCGGCGCCGGTTGTCCGCCCGGCGCGGGTCGGCCAGCCCGGAGACATACCCCAGGTATCCGGGCACCAGCGGCAAGATGCACGGGGAGAGGAAGGACACCAGCCCGGCGACCACGGCCAGCGGCATCGCCACCAGCAGTGCCCCGGACTGGACCATCTCGGCGAAGAACCCACCCAGGCTCATGGCCGTCCTCCTCGGCCCCGGCAGCGGCGATGCGGGAAGGTGGGGCAGCAACGGGCAGTCACGGAGGGTCCTCACTGATTCAATCGATCGGGGTCGCCCGGCCCGGGCGAAACCCCGCAAGAGACTACAGTGCAGGCTGTATAGTTCACCACATGCTGACGATTGCGACACGGTTGGACGTGATGAACCGGCTGGGCCGGGCGATGGCCGACCCCACCCGATCCCGGATCCTGCTGTCCCTGCTGGAGGGCCCCGGGTATCCGGCCGAGCTGGCCCAGGCCCTGGGGCTGAGCCGGTCGAACGTGTCGAACCACCTGGCCTGCCTGCGGGACTGCGGGATCGTGGCCGTCGAGCACCAGGGCCGCCGCACCCGGTACGCGATCGTCGATGCGCACCTGGCCCGGGCGCTGAGCAGTCTGCTCGAGGTGACCCTCGCGGTGGATGCCTCCGCGCCCTGCCTGGACCCGGGCTGCCCGGTACCCCGGTGCTGCGACACGGCGGAGGTGGCCTCGTGAGCGCCGCCTGCGGCTGCGAGGCCCCGACCCCCACTCCCGGTGCACCCGAGGAGCACGAGGAGCACCGGCCGTGGTGGCGCGATGCAGCCATCCTGCTCCCGGCGCTCTCCGGGCTGGCGTTCCTCACCGGGCTGGTCCTGGAATGGTCCGGGGCCGGTCTCGTGGCCACGGTGGTGTTCTGGGTCGGGCTGGTGCTGGGCGCCTGGACCTTCGTGCCCGGGGCGCTGCGCGGATTGTTCACCCGGGGCCGGCTCGGGATCGGACTGCTGATGACGATCAGCGCCATCGGCGCGGTGATCCTGGGCTACATCGAGGAGGCCGCCGCCCTGGCGTTCCTGTACTCCATCGCCGAGGCCCTGGAAGACAAGGCCATGGACCGGGCCCGGGCGGGCCTGCGCGCCCTGCTGAAACTGGTGCCCGAGACCGCGACCATCCGGGCCGGCGGGGCCACGGTGGAGGTCGAGGCCAAGGACCTGCGACCCGGGCAGGTGCTCGTGGTCCGGCCCGGGGAACGGGTCGCCACCGACGGGATCGTGCGTACCGGGCGCAGTTCCCTGGACACCTCGGCGATCACCGGCGAGTCCATCCCGGTCGAGGTCGGCCCGGGAGACACCGTCTCGGCCGGGTCGATCAATACCGCCGGGGCCCTGGAGATTGACGCCACCGCCGCCGGCACCGACAACTCCCTGACCACCATCGTGCACCTGGTCGAACAGGCCCAGGCCGAGAAGGGGGACCGGGCCCGGCTGGCCGACCGGATCGCGAAGCCCCTGGTGCCCGGGGTGCTCATCCTGGCCGTGCTCGTCGCGGCCCTCGGGTCCCTGCTCGGGGACCCGGAACTGTGGATCACCCGCGCCCTGGTGGTGTTGGTGGCCGCCTCGCCCTGCGCGCTGGCCATCGCGGTGCCGGTCACCGTGGTCTCGGCGATCGGCGCGGCCAGCCGGTTCGGGGTGGTCATCAAATCCGGGGCCGCCTTCGAGCGCCTCGGCGGGATCCGCCACCTGGCGGTGGACAAGACCGGGACCCTGACCCGCAACCAGCCCACCGTCACCGCCGTGCTCGCCGCCCCCGGCATCACCGAGGACCAAGTGCTGGGCTGGGCCGCGGCACTGGAACAGCACAGCACCCACCCGTTGGCCGCGGCCATCACCGCCGCCACCCCGGACACGCCCGCGGCCGAGGGCGTCACCGAGACCGCCGGGCACGGGATCACCGGCCGCCTGGACGGGGCTACCGTCACCGTCGGCAGCCCCCGCTGGCTGGCCCCCGGCCCCCTGGCGGCCCAGGTCCAGGGGCTGGAGGACCAGGGCATGACCGTGGTCATCATCCACCGCGACGGGGCGGTCGCCGGGGCCATCGGGGTCCGTGACGAACTGCGCCCTGAGGTCCCCACCGTCGTGACCACCCTGACCGGCCAGGGCATCGACCTGACCATGCTCACCGGGGACAACGCCCGCACCGCCCGGGCGATCGCCGACCAGGCCGGCATCGACGACGTGCGCGCCGAGTTGCGCCCCGAGGACAAGGCCACCGCCGTCCACCAGTTGACCGGCACCCGGCCCACCGCGATGATCGGTGACGGCATCAACGACTCTCCCGCCCTGGCCGCCGCCGAGGTCGGCATCGCCATGGGCGCCACCGGCTCGGACGCAGCCATCGAATCCGCCGATGTCGCCTTCACCGGCCACGACCTGCGCCTGATCCCCCAAGCTCTGGCCCACGCCCGCCGCGGCCGGGCCATCATCAATCAGAACATCATTCTCTCGCTGCTGATCATCGCCGTGCTGCTGCCGCTGGCCATCACCGGCGTCCTCGGCCTGGCCGCCGTGGTCCTGGTCCACGAGGTCGCCGAGGTCATCGTCATCGGCAACGGCCTGCGCGCCGCCACCACCCGACGCACCGCCCTGGAACCCCTCACCGACCGGCAAGCCCAACCCGCCACCACGGGATGAGCTCCTACCGTGCCTGCGGGACAGAGACGCCCAGGCCCGGTGAGACCCGACCTGTCCGGTCCATCCGGTACCTGCCAGCGATTTCACAGGTCGCGCCGGGGTCAGCAGATCCACTGAGGCGCCGGGAAACGGGCGCATCGCGAAAGGACACGAATGAACCACCGGCGCAGGTACCCCCTGGTGCTCTTGACCATTGCGATCGGGGCCGGCGTAGTGGTCCTGGACCAGGTGACCAAGTGGTGGGCGGAGAACAGCCTGTCCACGGGCGAGCGAGTCCCGCTCCTGGGTGAGCTGCTCGGGCTCCAGCTGGCCTACAACCCCGGGGCGGCCTTCTCGTTCGGGGCCAACTCGACCTGGATCTTCACCATCATCTCGGCGGTGGCGGTCGCCGCGGCGATCTGGTTCACCCTCCGGGTCCGTACCGTGTCCTGGGCGATCGTGATCGGGTGTCTCGGCGGCGCGGTGACTTCCCACCTGGGTGACCGGCTCCTGCGCCCACCGTCATTCGGGCAAGGCCACGTGGTGGACTTCCTCGCCTACGGGAACTGGTTCATCGGCAACATCGCGGACATCTTCATTGTCGGCGGGGCGCTGGCCGCGGTCCTCCTGACCGCCACGGTGCCCGACCGGGGCACCGTCGACGTCGCGCGATAACCACTACTAGGACTCCCCTCCGCGGCCCGCTGCAGTCGGTCCCCCCTAGGGAGTCAACCTGCCGGCGCCGTACGAGACCACACGGTGATCTTGGCGGGGTGGGGCGGTGCGACAGGTGGGTGGCACGCCTCGACGCCGGTCGGCGATGGAGCAGAAGCCCCGGCCCTGGGAACGACAGACCATATCCGCGTCCCGACCCCGGTGCTCCTGACCCCTGTGGTCAAGGGGCCGATCGTGCACAGGCCGACGGCCGAGGGAGGGACTGACGCACGTACAGGTGACATACGATCTGTGGTGTTCCCACACCACAGGGAAGGATGTGCACCATGCCCGCCCCCTACCCCAAAGAGTTCCGCGATGATGTCGTCCGGGTCGCGCAGAACCGTGAGCCCGGCACCCATCTGAAAGACATCGCGAAGGACTTCGGCATCTCCGAGTCCTGCCTGACGAACTGGATTCGCCAGGCCGATATCGAAGCAGGCAACATCCCAGGCACCACCAAGGCCGAGGCCGAAGAACTCCGCGCAGCCCGCCGCAGGATCCGGCTCCTCGAGCAGGAGAACGAAGTCCTACGCCGCGCCGCGGCCTACCTCTCCCAGGCGAACCTGCCGAAAAAATGATGTACCCGCTCGTGTCCGAGCTCGCCGCCGACCAGATCCCGGTCGCGGTGTCCTTGCGGGTCCTCAAGCTCGCCCGCCAGCCCTACTACCGCTGGCGGGACCAGCCCGTCGCCGTTTCTGAGGTGGAGCAGGCCTACCGGGCCAACGCCCTGCACGCCGCTCACCTGAACGATCCGGAGTTCGGGTACCGGCTGCTGCGGGACGAGGCCGAGGCGGCCGGGGAGCGAATGGCCGCCCGTACTGCCTGGCGGCTCTGCCGCCAGAACGGGTGGCACTGCGGGTTCGGGGCCAAGCGTGGCAAGTACGGGACCCGCCCAGGCCCACCCGTGCACGACGACCACGTCCGCCGGGACTTCTCTGCCGAAGCTCCGAACCGGCTGTGGCTGACCGACATCACCGAGCACCCCACCAGTGAGGGCAAGCTCTACCTCTGCGCGATCAAGGATCTCTACGCCGGCAGGATCGTGGGGTACTCCATGGCCGGGCGTATGCAGGCCTCGTTGGCCGTGAACGCCCTCGAGCAGGCCGTGGCACGCCGCGGCGGCACCGATGCGGTGGCCGGGTGCATCGTGCACTCGGACCGCGGCTCGCAGTTCCGCTCGGCCCTATTCCAGGACGCCCTCACCACCCACGGGCTGATCGGGTCCATGGGTCAGGTCGGTGCTGCCGGGGACAACGCGGCTATGGAGTCCTTCTTCGCGTTGCTGCAGAAGAACGTGCTGGACCGACGCGACTGGGACACCCGGGACGAGCTGCGGGCCGGGATCATCACCTGGATCGAGCGGACCTACCACCGCCGCCGCCGGCAGGTGCGCCTGGGCCGATTGACGCCGGTCGAGTACGAGTTGATCATGGACCACACGCCCGCAGACGCGGCGTGAAGACGGCTGTCACCTACACGTGCACCAGTCCCCTATGACCCTTAGTCGATCGATGTTCAAAGGTCAAGACCTAAGTGACTCGTGGTCGTATGAAACATACTTGCGCGTTTGTGAAATCTTCGCTGCATCTCGACACATGGATCGAGCGTAGCGCCCGTGATCCCGTGCGCTGGTCAGGCGAGGGGCAGGAGGAGCCGATGTCAACCCTTCAGGGCCTGACCGGCGTATGAATCAAATTCGCGCGTTTCTGAAATCTTCGTTGCATCTCGACAACCGCTGCCTCGGTGTCGCCCCGGGAACGCACCCCGGCCGCCCACACCTCCGCCCCTGCAGTAGACTCCTGAACACTGTTCAACTCGTCGGGCACTCGCCATGCGCCCCGCGCCTCGGCTGAGCGCCCCCTCGCACTCGCTTCCGCACCAGGAGTCCCTCCATGAGCACTTCCGTGCCCTCGTCCCACGACGGCCACGTCCGCCCCGCGGCCACCACGACGGCGGACCGCCCCACCGACGCCGGCCGCCCCCGTCGCGGTTCCGCCGGCGGCAGCCTCGCGCGCATCGCCGTCATGACCGCGTTGATGGCCGTCCTCGGTCTGGTGCCGCCGATCGCCGTCGCCGGTGTGCCCGCCCCGATCGTGCTGCAGAACATCGCCGTGATCCTGGCCGGTGTGATCCTCGGCCCGTGGCGCGGGGCCGCCTCGATGGCGCTGTTCGCCGGCCTCGTGGCGCTCGGCCTGCCGCTGCTCAGCGGCGGCCGCGGCGGCCTGGGCGTGTTCGCCGGCCCGACGGCCGGCTTCATCCTCGGCTGGATCCCGTCCGCGCTGATCGTCGGCCTGATCTTCTGGGCCCTCACCTCCCGGGCCCGGCCCGGCCTCGGCGCCGGACGGGTCGCGCTCGGGGCGGCCGTCGCCGGGCTGATCGGTGGCGTCGTGATGGTCTACTTCTTCGGCGTGCTCGGCTTCGTCGGGATCGCCGGGATGGAGTTCGGCGCCGCCGTCCTCTCCATGGCCCCGTTCGTGCCCGGTGACCTGCTCAAGCTCGTCGTGTCCGTCATCCTCGTCGTCGGCCTGTGGAAGGCCTACCCCCGCGCCTTCCGATGAGCCCGGACCGTTCCGTCACCCTCACGGGCGTCCGCGTCGAGGCCGATGGCCCCGAGGGCGTCGTCGTGCTCCTCGACGGCGTGGACCTCACCCTCACCGCCCCGCGTGTGGCGGTGATCGGGGAGAACGGCTCCGGCAAGTCCACGCTGGCCCGCGCGATCGCCGGGCTGGCCGACGTCGTCGCCGGGGAGGTGACCGTGCACGGGGTGGACGCCGTCCGGGACGTGAAGGCGCTGCGCCGCACCGTCGGCTTCGTGTTCGCGAACCCGGCCGCGCAGATGGTCATGCCCACCGTCCGGGAGGACGTGGAGCTGACCGTGAAGTCGCTCAGGGACGACGCCGGCCGCCGCCTGACCAAGGACGACGTCGCCGCGCGCGTGGCCGCGGCGCTCCAGGAGCACCGGCTCACCGCGCTCGCGGACCGGGCGTGCCTGTCCCTGTCTTCGGGGCAGGCGCAGCGGCTGGCGATGTGCTCGGTGATGACCACCGGGCCGTCCCTGGTGATCGCCGACGAGCCGACCTCCCTGCTGGACGGCCGGCACCGGCGGATCGTGGCCGACCGGCTGCTGGCCGCCGACCCCTCCGCCCCGGACGGGTTCCAGCTGCTGCTGGTGACCCACGACCTCGAGCTGGCCCGTGCATGCGACGAGGCCGTGTGGGTCCACGGCGGCCGTGTGGAGCGGACCGGCCCGGCCGAGGACGTGGTCGAGGCGTACGAGCACTTCCTGGATCACGCCGTGGCGGCGGAGCTGCGCTGATGCTCTCCCTGTACATCCACGGCGACTCGCCCCTGCACCACGCCCGCGCCGGCCTCAAGACGGGCCTGTTCGCGGTGTGGGTGTTGGCCCTGACCCTGCTGCCACTGTCCCTGTGGACCGCGGGCGCCGCCGTCGTGGGCGCCGTAACCGCGTATCTCGTGGGCTTCGGGCTGCGGCGCGGGGCGGCGATGATCGCCTCCGACCTGCGCGCTCTGTGGCTGTTCTACGTGGTCCTGTTCGCGGCGCAGTGGATCTTCACCGACGCGTTCGCCGCCGGACTCATGGTGGCGCGCGTGCTCGGGCTCGTGCTCACCGCGCAGGTGTTGACGCGCACCACCCGGATCGCGGACATGACCGGGGTGGCCGAGGCGGTGCTGCGGCCGGTCGAGCGGATCCCGTGGGCGGGGCCGCGCCTGGCGCGGGCGGGGTTCCGCGCCGACCGCGTGGGCCTGGCGATGGGCCTGGTGCTCTCCTCGATCGGGCACCTGCGCGCCCTGGCCGAGCAGATCCGGCATGCGCAGGCCGCCCGCGGGGTGCGGATGGCGCCGTGGGCCTGGGCGCTGCCGCTGCTGGTGCTCAGCTTCAAGCACGCGGACGACGTCGGGGACGCCCTGGCCGCCCGCGGCATCGACTAGAGCCGCCCGCCCCCGGACCGCGTGGGGCGGCGGGCCGGCTCAGAGGGGGTTGTCCAGGGGCAGACGGTCGCGGTCGTAGGTGATCTCGGTGAAGCCGTGGGGCACGGGCTTGCCGTCCTCGCCCAGGGACACGAACACGATCTTGTCGATGGTCAGGATCATCTCGCCGGTCACGATGTTCCGCACCTTCGCCCGCATGGTCAGGGACGTGCGCCCGAACTCGGTGGCGCGCAGGCCCATCTCGATCATGTCGCCCTGCTTCGCCGAGGCCAGGAAGTTGATCTCCGAGATCAGCTTCGTCACGCACCGCGGGTTGCCCAGCTGCAGGGTCGCGTAGATGGCCGCCTCCTCGTCGACCCAGCGCAGCAGCGAGCCGCCGAAGAGGGTGTTGTTCGCGTTGAGGTCCTCCGGCTTGACCCACTTGCGGGTGCGGAAGTTGACGTCGTCGTGGGCGGCGCGGTCGGCCGAACGGGTGAAGAGCGTGGAGTCCATGGCCCCACGGTAGAGCGACGCCGACGCCGGCACGAGGGAGGGCGCCCGATGCGGAGACGTGCTCGAGCAGGCCGTAGGGTCGCCGGAAGGGATCCGCAACGGAGCACACAGGAAGGACCCGGCCGATGACCATCCGCCCCCACTCCGACCCCGTCACACCCGACGCCACCTGGCGCGATGTGCCGGTGCTCGGCTTCACGGTCGCGGCCGGCATCGCCGTCCTGTTCTGCCTGGTCTGGCTGCTCCGGGACGGACTCACCACCGACTACACGTGGGGGCTGCTGCTGTCCCCGGTGCTCATGAGTGTGCCCGGGGCGGCGGTGATGGTCCTCTGGGAGCGGCTCCTCGCCCGCGTCCCGCGGCTGGCCGCCACGCTGGTGGCCGTCGCCGCCCTCCTGGCCCTCGGGCTGGTGCTCGCATGGTGGCTCGTCGAGGTGAACGCGCAGACGCACCTGTTCACCGGGAGCACGTTCTGGCTGCTCGCCGTCGCCCCGGTCTGCGCGGGCCTCGCCTGGCTCGCGCACCGGCTGCTCCCGCCGGCCCGCCGGCCCGTGGGGGAGCCCCCCGCCGCCCTCGACGACGACGCCTGGGCCCGCCGCCCCGCCGGCGGGCCTGGGCGGTCACCGCGTTCGTGGTGCTCATCCTGGCCACCCGTCTCCCGGGCGTGGTGGCCGGGGAGCGGCTCAGCGCGTGGGACGTCGCGTACCTGCTGGTCGCCGTCGTCGTGCTGGTGTGGACGTGGCTCGACTACCGGGCCGCCGTGCGTCGCGCCCGCCGCTGAGGGGTCTCAGGCCCCCGCGGCGGCCAGCACCCTCGCCACGTGGCGGCGGTGCACCTGGTGGATGACCTCGATCAGTCCGCACCCGAGCGCGGCGACCACCAGCGCGGCCACGAGCACGTCCGTGGGCGGGACCTCCATCCGGTGGTACCAGCGGGAGGCCGGCACCAGCACGACGGCGGCCAGCACCGCGTACATCGCCAGGATGAGGACCACCACGCGCGCGCTCAGCGGCCGGGACATCACGCTGAGCACCCACAGGCCCAGCAGGGTCAGGGTGATCATGAACGCGGCCTGCTGGCGGGCCAGGTCGATGTCGCCGGCGGTGAGGCGCACGTACGAATGCAGGGCCACCATGGACAGCAGGATCACCGCGCCGGAGGGGATCGCGAACCGCAGCGCCCGCCCCAGGAATCCGGGCACGTAGCGGCGCGGGTTCGGCAGCAGCGCGAGGAAGAACGTGGGCGCGCCGATCATGATGAAGTCCACGGTGGAGGCCTGCCGCGGCAGCAGCGGGAACTGCCACGCGAACAGGGAGAACACCACGCCGAACAGCAGCGCGTACGTCGTCTTCGTCAGGTAGATGTGGGCGAGCCGCTCCATGTTCGCGATCACCTGGCGGCCCTCGCCGAGCACGCGCGGCAGGCGGTCGAAGCGCCCGTCCAGCAGCACCATCCGGGACACCGCCTTGGTGGCCGGGGCCGCGTTGCCCATGGCGATGCCCAGGTCCGCGGTCTTCAGGGCCAGGGCGTCGTTCACGCCGTCGCCGGTCATGGCCACCACGTGCCCGCGCGACTGCAGCGCCTGCACCATCGCCTTCTTCTGGTCCGGGCTGACGCGGCCGAACACGTCGTGCTCGGCCATCACGGCGGCGAGCTCCCCGGGCTCGTCCGGCAGGGTGCGCCCGTCATAGGCCTGGCCCGCCACCTCGAGGCCCACCTCGCGGGCCACGGCGGCCACGGTGCGTGGGCTGTCCCCGGAGATCACCACGGTCCGCACGCCCTGCGCGTGGAAGTAGTCGAGGGTCTCGGCGGCGTCCGGGCGCACGTTCTCGCGGAACGTCACGACGGCGACCGGGACGCCTCCGGCGGGCAGCGCATCCCCGATCAGGGGCGCGTCCGTGCGGGCCAGCAGCAGCACGCGGCGGCCGGCGTCCGCGTCGGCGTGGACCTGGGCGCGGACGGCCTCGGCGGCGTCGGGGCCCAGGAGCCGCTCGTCCACGAGGGCCTCGGGCGCGCCGAGCAGCCACGTGCCGGCCGCGGCCCCGGCCTCCGGGCCGAACGCGACCGCCGACCACCGGCGCGCGGAGGAGAACGCCACCTGGGCCGCGGGGTCCACGGCCGGGACGGCCGTGAAGGGCTCGCGCAGGGCCGCCGCGGTGGGGTTCACGTCCGGGTCCGCGCCGAACCAGGCGAGCACGGCCCGAGCCCCGTCGCCGACCTCGGCCGGGGCGCCGTCGTCGTGGGCGTCCGGGGACGCGTCCGCCGAGGCGGGCGCGGTGAGCCGGTCGAACCGGACGCCGCCCTCGGTGAGGGTGCCGGTCTTGTCCAGGCAGACGGTGTCCACGCGGGCCAGGACCTCCACGGCGGGCTGCTCCTGGATGAGGACCTCCTGCTGGGCCAGCTTGAGCGCGGACACGGCGAACGCGATGGTCGTCATGAGCGCCAGGCCCTGCGGGATCATGCTGGTCACCGCCGCCACGGACGCGATCAGCGCGGGCTCCAGGGCGGCCTCGCGCGGCTGGGAGAGGGCGAGGGACCAGCCGCCGACCGCCGTCATCTGGCCGTGCACGATCACCGCGATGATCGGCACCAGGGCGATCGTCAGCCAGCGGGCCACCTTCTCCAGGGCGCCGCGCAGCTCCGAGTGGATGGCGGAGTAGCGGCGGGCCTCGGCGCTGAGCCGGGCCGCGTGCGAGGCCGAGCCCACCGCCGTCGCGCGCACCAGGCCCGCGCCGGCCACGACGGCCGAGCCCGAGAGCACGGCGTCCCCGGGGGTCTTGGGCACGGGGTCGTTCTCCCCGGTGAGCAGCGCCTCGTCCATGTCCAGGCCGTCCGAGACGAGGACCTCGCCGTCCACGGGCACCTGGTCGCCGCGGCGCAGCACCACGACGTCGTCCCGCACGATCCGCGCCATCGGCAGGGGCACGCGCGCCCCGTCCCGGATGACGACGACGTCGTCCTGGTGCAGCAGCGCGATCCGGTCCAGCTTCCGCTTGGCCGAGTACTCCTGGACCACGCCGATCACCACGTTGGCCACGGCCGCCAGCGAGAACAGCAGGTCCAGCCAGCGGCCCATCAGGATCACGACGACGGCGCACAGCGCGATCGCCAGGTTGAACAGCGTGAACACGTGCACGCGCAGGATCTGCCCCAGCGAGCGGGACGTGTCCCGCGACTGGACGTTGACCAGGCCCGCGGCCTCCCGCTCGGCGACCTCGGCGGCGGTGAGCCCGGTGATCCCCGCCGCGCCGGTGAACCCCAGGCCCGTCCCGCTCTCGGGGGCGGACGGGTGCGCGGACGCAGGGGAGGGGGAGGCCATGGCACAGAATCTACCCAGCCGGCGTGGGGCCGGGCATCCGACGAGGGGATGAACCCGGGTGCGACCGCAGGCGGGACTGCGGGTGGGGCGGGCTCACTCGCCGGCCTGGCCGTCGATCCCCTCGCGCAGCAGGTCGGCGTGGCCGGCGTGGCGGCCGTACTCCTCGATCATGTGGGTGAGGATCCACCGCAGCGAGACCGGGTCCCGCCCCTCCCGGATCCGGTGGGCGCGGGCCAGGGCCGCGTCGCCGTCGTCGCCGTCCGCCGCGAGCAGGTCCACCACGATCTGCCGGGAGCGCTCCACCTGGCCCTGCCAGAGGGCGCGCAGGTCCGCCGCGGAGTCCTGCGCCGCGCTGTGCCAGTCCCAGTCGGGGTCGGCGTCGAAGTCCGCTCCCACCCAGGGCGCCGAGGTGGGCTCGCCGAGGGCGACGGCCTCGAACCACCAGAACTCGACGAACGCGAGGTGCTTGAGCAGGCCGCCGAGCGTCATCGCGGACGGGTGCCCCGGCAGCCGGCGGTGCAGCGCCGCCGTGTCCAGGTCCGCCGTCTTCCACTCGATCGTGGCGCGCAGGAAGTCGAGGAAGCCCAGCAGGGTGGCGGCCTCGCCCGCGGCGAAGGGCGGCTCGGGGCGGCCCTGGTCGTCGTAGAACACGGTGGTCATGGCGGCCAGGCTACGCCCCACCTCGCGTTTTCGTTCGGGAAACGGCGCGTGCGGGGGCGGGTGAGCTGGCGGACCTGGAACGCGTGCGGTCGCTCCGAGCCTGAAAAGTGCGCTCATACCGACCGCAGGCGTTCCCGGAACGGGCGGGCCGGCGTCGTGGCCACCCAGGAGGACCCGGAGGAGCTCGTCGGGGTCAGCGAGGACTGGGCGGCGCAGGCGTACGCGGACGCCGCCGCGGTGGGCGGCGATCCTGCTCACCGCGGCGGATCCACCACGAGCCGCACCCGCGGGCTCGCCTGTTCGGCGGCGCCCTCCTGGGTCTCGGCGATCCGGCGCCAGATGCGGTCCGCCGACGGGTCGACCATCAGGTGCCCCATCTGCCGGATGACGGTGCCGAACACGGACGTCGGCATGCTGCGCCGCGGGGCGAAGCCGGACCGGCGCAGGCGCTCGGTCTGTTCCGTGGTCAGGTCCACGAGGCGCTCCAGCAGGGACTCGGTCTCCCCGCCGGCCTCCAGCAGCGAGCGGCGCACGTAGGCCCCCACCACCGGGTGGTCGGCCAGCAGGTCCGCGAACGCCGCGTCGCGGGCCGCGGACACCTCCTGTGGGGTGCCCACGAGCGGGACCTCGTCGAGGGTCGCGGCGATCAGGCGCAGCACGTCGTCGTCGACGGCGCGGGTCAGCCCCGCCTTGCTGCCGAAGTGGTGCCGCACCAGCCCGGGGGCGACGCCGGCCCGTTGCGCTATCTCGCGGACGCTGGCCATCTCGACCCCCCGCTCGGCATACAGCTCGAGGGCCGCCAGGCGCAGGCGCGCGGGGGAGGAGAGATCGTCCTGATCGAAGGGCAGGGGGGTGTTCATCGGGTCCTCGGGGCTGGGTCGGCGGATGGGATGGCCCGTGGTCGGGAGATGAGGATGCGGGGGCTCGCTGAACCCTACGGCAGGGATCGAAACGCCCCCCGCACCCTTCTTGCACGCTAGTGCAACATCGTGCTTGAGTGTGCAACACCAGCCCAGTGAGGCACGTCACAGATGACTGCCGCCCGCCTCCGCGACCACCACACCTCCCAGGGGGACCCATGCAGACCACCGACACCGTCCTCGGCACCCCGTCCACCATGGGCGACGACGAGCAGCTCACCACCACTCGCCTCCTGCGGGACGCCGCCCGGACCTTCGGGGATCAGCACATCATCCACACCCGCGGCGGCGGCTCCCCGTGGCAGACCACCACCTACGCGGCCGTGTGGGAGCGGGTGCGCCGCATCGCCGCGGCCCTGCGCGCCGAGGGCGTCGGGCCGGGGGACCGGGTCGGCCTGCTGCTGTGGAACGACGTCCGCCACCTCGAGTCCTACTTCTCCGTCCCGCTGCTGGGCGCGACCATGGTGCAGCTCAACCTGCGCCTGGCGCCCACGGACCTGGCCTACGTGATCACCCACGCGCAGGTGGGGACGATCGTCGTGGACGAGACCCTCCTGGAGCTCGCCGCCGCGCTCGAACCGCACCTGCCCGACGGCGTCCGCTGGATCGTGGCCGGCGACGGTGAGCTCCCCGCCGACTGGGCCGGTCGCGACGACGTCCTCTCCTACGAGGCCCTCCTCGACGGGCACGAGCCGCTCGAGACAGGGGGCCTGCCGAACGTGAGCGAGCGCTCCGCCTCCGGCGCCTGCTACACCACGGGCACCACCGGCCGCCCCAAGGGCGTCTTCTACTCGCACCGTGCCACCTGGCTGCACGCGCACGCCGTGGTGTCCACCCTGGGCATGACCATGGCGGACACCGCCCTGCTGCTGACCCCCATGTTCCACGCGCAGTGCTGGGGCCTGCCGTTCGCCGCCGTCGCCGTGGGCGCGCGCCTGGTGCTGCCGGGCCGGTTCAACCTCACGGACACCCCGTGGCTGACCTCCACCCTCGTGGACCACGGCGTCACCGTGGCCCCGGCAGCCCCCGCGATCCTCATGCCGATGCTCCACCACCTCCGCACCCTCGAGACGCCCCCACGGATGGACGGCGTGCGCCTGCTGTGCGGCGCGACGGAGCCCCCCGTGGCCATGATGCGCGGCTTCGACGAGCTCACCGGCGCGGAGGTCATCCACGCCTACGGCGCCACGGAGACCTCGCCCATCGTCTCCCTCAACCGCATGAAGCCGAGCCTCATGGACACCCTCTCCGAGGATGAGCGGTGGAACCTCAAGCGGTTCCAGGGCCTCGTCGTCGTCGGGGTGGACGTGAAGATCACCGACCCCCTGGGCGAGCTGCTGCCGCCCGGCGAGGAGAACGTGGGCGAGATCCGCCTGCGCGGGCCCTGGGTGACCACCTCCTACGCGGACAACGCCGAGGCCACCGAGGCCGGCTTCGACGACGAGGGCTACTGGCGCTCCGGGGACCTGGGCTACCTCTCCCCGGAGGGCTACCTCAAGGTCACCGACCGCCTGAAGGACGTGGTCAAGTCCGGTGGCGAGTGGATCTCCTCGATCGACCTGGAGAACCACATCATGACCGTCCCCGGGGTCCGCGACGCCGCCGTGATCGGCGTCCCCCACCCCCAGTGGGAGGAGCGTCCTCTGGCCCTCGTGGTGCGGGACGAGGACTCCGACGTCGACCAGGACGCCGTCCTCGCCGCACTCGCCGAGCGCTTCGCCACCTGGCAGCTGCCGGACGAGGTCCGCTTCGTGACGGAGATCGACCGGACCGGCGTCGGGAAGGTCAACAAGCGCAAGCTGCGCGCCGACTACGCCGACGCCCTCACCTCCGGCCGCTGACCGGCCCGCCACCTCCCCAGACCCACCCCGACCCCAGGAGACCCCGTGACCCAGGACGCCTTCCTCTACGACGCCCTCCGCACGCCGCGCGGTGCCGGCAAGCCCTCCGGCTCCCTCCACGAGGTCAAGCCGATCGACCTCGTCGTCGGCCTGACCCACGCGCTGCGCGACCGCCATGAGGGGCTCGACCCCGCCGACATCGAGGACATGATCCTCGGCTGCGTCAGCCCGGTGGGCGACCAGGGCGCGGTCCTGCCCCGGGTGGCCGCCCTCAAGGCGGGCCTGCCGCAGACCGTGGCCGGCGTGCAGCTGAACCGGTTCTGCGCCTCCGGGCTCGAGGCCGTGAACCAGGCCGCCGCCCGCATCCGCTCCGGCTGGGAGTCTCTGCTCGTGGCCGGCGGCGTGGAGTCCATGTCCCGCGTGCCCATGGGCTCCGACGGCGGCGCGTGGGCCATGGACCCGGCCACCTCCCTGGCCACCGACTTCGTCCCGCAGGGCGTCTCCGCGGACCTGATCGCCACCCGTGAGGGATTCAGCCGCGCAGAGCTGGACCGCTTCGCCGCGCAGAGCCACCGCCGTGCTGCGGCGGCGTGGCAGGAGGGCCGGTTCGCCCGCTCCGTGGTCCCGGTGACGGACATGAACGGGATGACCGTGCTGGACCGGGACGAGACCATCCGCCCCGACTCGACCGTGGAGACCCTGGCCACGCTCAAGCCCTCCTTCGAGGCGCTGGGTCGGGAGGCGGGCTTCGACGCCGTGGCGCTGGAGAAGTACAGCTCGCTGGCGGAGATCGAGCACCCGCACCACCCCGGCAACTCCTCGGGCATCGTCGACGGCGCCGCGCTGACGCTGATCGGCTCCGAGGAGGCCGGCCGGCGGGCCGGGATGAGCCCGCGGGCCCGGATCGTCTCCGCCGCCGTCGTCGGCTCCGAGCCCACCATCATGCTCACCGGCCCCACCCCGGCGTGCCGCAAGGCCCTCGAGGTGGCCGGCATGACCGCCGCGGACATCGACCTCGTGGAGATCAACGAGGCGTTCGCGGCCGTGCCGCTGCTGCTGATGAAGGAGATGGGCTGGACCGAGGAGCAGACCAACGTCAACGGCGGCGCGATCGCCATGGGCCACCCCCTGGGCGCCACCGGCGCCATGATCCTCGGCACCCTCGTGGACGAACTCGAGCGGCGCGACCTGCGGACCGGCATCGCCACGCTCTGCATCGGCGCCGGCATGGGCGTCGCCACCATCGTCGAGCGCGTCTGAGCGCCCCACCCACCCGACCGACCAGCACGGCAGGAAGAGCACCGGCATGAGTGAGCACATGATCACCTGGGACCAGGACACCGACGGCGTCGTCACGCTGACCATGGACGACCCGCAGGCGCGGGTCAACACGATGAACGAGCGGTACCAGGACGCGATGGACGCCGTCGTGGACCGCCTGGAGGCGGAACGGGACACGGTGACCGGCGTCGTCCTGACCAGCGCGAAGAAGACCTTCTTCGCCGGCGGCGACCTGGACTCCCTGGCCCAGGCCGGCCCCGAGGACGTGGAGTCCGTGTTCGCGCTGACGCAGCGGGTCAAGGGCCAGCTGCGCCGCCTCGAGACCCTCGGCCGCCCCGTGGTCGCCGCGATCAACGGCACCGCGCTCGGCGGCGGCCTGGAGATCGCGCTGGCCTGCCACCGGCGCATCGCCGTGGACGACCCGGGGCTGAAGGTCGGCCTCCCGGAGGTCACCCTGGGCCTGCTGCCCGGAGGCGGCGGCATCACCCGCCTGGTGCGCATGGTGGGCGTGGAGCGCGCCCTGATGGACTGGCTGCTGCAGGGCACCGCCCGCGACGCCCGGGCCGCGATGGAGAAGGGGATCCTCGACGAGGTCGTGACCGACCCCGCGGACCTGGTGCCCGCCGCCAAGCGCTGGATCCTGGAGCACCGCGACGACGCCGACGCCGCCGCGAAGCCCTGGGACGTCAAGGGCTTCAGGATCCCCGGCGGCACCCCCGCCCAGGCCTCCTTCGCCTCCCGCCTGCCCGCGTTCGCCGCCACCCTGCGCCGGCAGCTCCACGGCGCGGACCTGCCCGCCCCGAAGGCGATCCTCAGCGCCGCGGTGGAGGGCTCGCAGGTGGACTTCGACACCGCCTCGCGCATCGAGACCCGGTACTTCGTGTCCCTCGTGACGGGCCACACCTCCTCCGCCATGATCCAGGCGTTCCACTCGGACATGCAGGCGCTGCGCTCCGGCGCGGCCCTGGGCGGTCCCTCCCGCGAGCGCAGCACGATCACCACGGCGGCGGTGCTGGGCGCCGGGATGATGGGCGTGGGCATCGCCCACGCGCTCGCGCTCAACGGCGTGGACGTGATGCTCAAGGACGTCAGCCTGGAGGCCGCCGAGCGCGGCCGTGAGCGGGTGGGCGCCCTCCTCGAGGGGCGCGTGGCGAAGGGGCGCATGAGCCGCGAGGACGCCGACGCCGTCCTGGCCCGCGTGCAGCCCACCGAGGACTATCAGGACCTCGCGCACGTGGACGCGGTGATCGAGGCCGTGTTCGAGGACGTCGAGCTCAAGGACTCGGTGTTCGCCGAGGTGGAGAAGGTGGTCGGCCCGGACACCCTGCTGTGCAGCAACACCTCCACGCTGCCGATCACCCTGCTGCAGGGCCCGCGGGAGCGCTCCCAGGACTTCATCGGCCTGCACTTCTTCTCCCCGGTGGACCGGATGAAGCTCGTGGAGATCATCCGTGGTGAGCAGACCTCCCCGCGCACGGTGGAGCGCGCCTACGACCTGGTGCAGCAGATCCGCAAGCTGCCCATCCTGGTCAACGACGGGCGCGGCTTCTACACCTCCCGCGTCTACGGCACGCTCGTGCTCGAGGCCGCGGCCCTCGTGGAGGAGGGCGTGGACGCGCAGCGGATCGAGCGGGCGGCCCGCCACGCCGGCTTCCCGGCCTCCCCGCTGGCCATGATGGACGAGGTCTCCCTGACCCTGATCCAGCACATCCGCCGCGAGGAGGAGAAGGCCGTCGCCGAGGCCGGCGGTGAGCGTCCGGTGCGTCCGGGCGAGCGCGTGGTGGAGCGCATGGTGGACGAGTTCGGCCGCCCGGGCCGCGCTCAGGGCGCCGGCTTCTACGAGTACCCGGAACAGGGCCCCAAGCACCTGTGGCCAGGCCTGGCCGAGCACTTCGCCACCGGGGCGGACGTGCCCGAGCAGGACCTGCAGGACCGCCTGCTGTACCGCATGGCCATCGAGACGGCCCGCTGCTTCGACGACGGCGTCCTCACCGACGCCCCCTCGGCGAACCTCGGCGGCGTGTTCGGCATCGGCTTCCCGCCGCACACCGGTGGGCCAGTGACGTTCATGACGCACCGCGAGGGCGGACCGGCCGCGTTCGTGGCCCGCGCCGACGAGCTGGCCGACCGCTACGGCGAGCGGTTCCGTCCCGGCGGCACCCTCCGACAGCTGGCCGAGCGAGGCGAGGGGCCGGGCCGATGAGCGCCGCACCGCTGGCCGGGGTGCGCGTGGTGACCATCGCGCTGAACCTGCCCGGGCCCGTCGCCGCGGCCCGCCTGCAGGAGCTGGGCGCCGACATCGTCACGGTGCTCCCGCCCAGCGGGGACCCCGTGGCCACCCTGGTGCCGGCCCTCTACGAGGAGCTGCACCGCGGGCAGTCGGTGCGCACCGTGGACATGAAGTCCCAGGCCGGGGCTGCCGAGATGGAGCAGATCCTGGCCGAGGCGGACGTGTTCCTCACCTCCCACCGCTCCGGGGCGCTGCGCCGGCTGGGCCTGGACGCCGACGCCGTCCGCGCCCGCCACCGGCGGATCTGCCAGGTGGACATCACCGGATACGACGGGGACCGCACGGACGTGCCAGGCCATGACATCAACTACCAGGCCGCGGCGGGCCTGCTGGCGCCGGGGGCTCCACCGCGGATCCTCGCGGCGGATCTGCACGGTGCCGAGCGGGCCGTCTCCGCCGCGCTGGCCCTGCTGTGGGCCCGCGGCGCGGACGGGGACGGCGGGCATGCCACGGTGGCGCTCGCCGATGCGGCGCACGCCCTGGCCCTGCCCAACCGGCACCGCATGACGGGCCCGCGCAGCCCCCTGGGCGGGGCCCTGCCCCACTACGGGGTGTATCCGGCGGCCGAGGGCCATGTGGCCGTCGGCGCGCTCGAGCCGCACTTCGCGGCCGCGCTTGTCGAGGGCCTCGGGCTGGACGCGGACGGGGACGTCCGCGCGCAGCTCACCGAGGCCCTCTCCCGGCACGACGCCGCCCACTGGCAGGCATGGGGGGAGGAGCGGGGCATCCCGCTCACCGCCCTGGCCAGCCCCACCGCCTGACCCCCACGACTCAGCACCCCCCTCGAACGACCTCCAGGAGCCCCTCATGACCACCACGGATTCCCGCACCCGCTCGCTGATCGACGTCGACGTCCTCGAGTACCACCGCCTCCTGACGCCCGAGCAGCAGGAGGAGCTCACGGAGATCCGCGCCGCCCTGGCCGAGATCGTCACCCCGCACGTGGCGGAGGCCTGGAGCCGGGACGAGTTCCCGCACGAGATCGCCCGCCGCGTCGGGGAGCTGGGCTACAACCACATCAGCGGCATGACCGAGGACCCGTTGTTCCGCGGGCACCTGATGGCCGAGCTGGCCCGCGCGGACATCTCCCTCAGCGTGTACTTCGCCCTGCACAACGACCTCGTCGGGGCCACCCTGGAGGCCCTGGGCTCGGAGGAGCAGAAGCAGACGTGGCTGCCGGGCCTGTACGCGATGGAGTACACCGGCTGCTTCGCGCTGACCGAGCCGGAGCACGGCTCCGACGTCGCCGGCGGCATGGCCACCACGGCCCGCCGAGAGGGGGACGAGTGGGTGATCAACGGGGCCAAGCGGTGGATCGGCAACGGCACCATGTCCCGCATCGCGATCGTGTGGGCCCGGGACGAGGAGGACGACCAGGTCAAGGGCTTCATCGTGGAGACCGACACCCTCGGCTACGAGGCCACCAAGATCGAGCACAAGACCGCGGTGAAGATCGTCCAGAACGCGGACATCACCTTCACGGACGTGCGCATCCCGGCGGAGAACAAGCTGGAGAAGGCGAACACCTTCGCGGACACCAACGTGATCCTGCTGGGCTCCCGCAACGGCCTGGGCTGGCAGGCCGTGGGCGCGCAGCAGGGCATCCTCGACGCCGCCCGCCGCTACGCGCTGGAGCGCACTCAGTTCGGCCGGCCGATCGCCGGGCATCAGCTGGTGCAGTCCCTGCTCGTGCAGATCGCGGCCAACCTGGCGGCCACCCTGGGCATGGCGCACCGGGCGGTGCAGCTGGAGGCCACCGGCGAGGTGTCCATGACGCAGGCCTCCCTGGTGAAGCTGAAGACCTCCCAGATGTGCCGCGAGTCGGCCGCGCTGGGCCGCCAGATGATGGGCGGCAACGGCATCCTCGCCGACGTCGGGCTCGGCCGGTTCTTCTGCGACGTCGAGGCGATCTTCACGTACGAGGGCACCTACGAGGTGAACTCGCTGATCGTGGGCCGCGGCCTCACCGGTCACTCCGCCTTCCTCTGAACCCCCTCCGACGACCGCCCCACCAGATCAGGAGCCACCGTGACCACCTCCGAGACCCCCGACACCTCCGCGACCACCCACGGCCGGCCCACCGAGCGCCGGGGTCATGTGGCCGAGCTGCTCTCGGCCACCGTGGCCCGGCAGCCGGATGCCGTGGCCCTGCGGATCGGCGAGGCCCGCATGACCTACCGCGAACTGGACCAGGTCACGGCCGCGACGGCCGGCTGGCTGCGCCACCGCGGGGTGGGCCCGGGGGACCGGGTGGCCGTGCTGCTGCCCAACGTCCCGGCCTTCGTGGCGGTCTACGAGGCGCTCATGCGCCTGGGTGCGGTGATGGTGCCGCTCAACCCGCTGTTCACGGCCCGTGAGCTGGAGTACTTCCTCGAGGACTCCGGGGCGCGCGTGCTCTGGGCCATGCCCGGGCTGCCGGCCGTGGACGAGGTGGCCGGGAACGTCGACGTCGAGGTGGTCACCCTGGACCTCGAAGCGGTCGGGCGGGAGTGCGCCGCCGAGGGCATCGCCCCGGTCACGGAGATCACCCTGCGGGACCCCGACGACGACGCCGTCCTGCTCTACACCTCGGGCACTACGGGGCGGCCCAAGGGTGCCCGGCTGACGCACACGAACCTGCGTTCCAACGCCATGGCGACGGCGACCGGCCTGGGCCGGCTCGGCCCGGACGACGTCGTGTTCGCGGCGCTGCCGATGTTCCACGTGTTCGGGCTCTCGGTGGTGCTCAACGGGGCGGTGTTCGCCGGGTCCACCCTGTCCCTGATGCCGCGGTTCGTGCCGGAGGCCGCCTACGACCAGCTGCAGGACCACGGCGTCACGTTCCTGCCCGGCGTGCCCACCATGCACGGGGCGTTCCTCTCCGTGGCCCGGGCCCGCCGTGAGGCCGGGGCCGAGCCGGAGGACTTCTCGCGGCTGCGCATGCCCCTCTCCGGCGGTGCGAGCCTGCCGGTGGAGACGCTGCGCGCGGCGGAGAAGCTGTTCGGCGTGCCCGTGTTGGAGGGCTACGGCCTGTCCGAGAACGCGGGTGCGTGCTTCTTCAACCCCGTGGACGCGCCGACCCGCCCGGGCACCGTGGGCCGGCCGGTGGACGGCTTCGAGTTCCGGATCGTCGCGATGGACGGCACCGAGGTGCCCGAGGAGGACCTCGAGACCTCCGGTGAGCTGCGCATCCGGGGCGAGGGCATCATGGCCGGCTACTGGGGCCGCCCGGAGGACACGGCGGCGGCGTTCGACCAGGACGGCTGGTTCCGCACCGGGGACATCGCCCGCCGGGACGAGGCCGGGTACGTGATGATCGTGGACCGGCTCAAGGACGTGATCATCCGCGGCGGCATGAACGTGTACCCCCGCGAGGTGGAGGAGGTCCTCTACGAGCACCCGGACGTGGTCGAGGCCGCCGTGGTGGGTGTGCCGGACGAGCGGCTGGGCGAGGAGATCGCCGCCTTCGTCTCGCTGGCCCCGGGCAGCGCCGTCACGGGGGAGCAGCTCCAGGCGTTCGCGGCCGAACGGCTGGCCCGCTACAAGCAGCCGCGGGAGGTGACCGTCCTGGACGGGCTGCCGAAGAACGCCACGGGCAAGATCCTGCGCCGCGAGCTGCGTCAGGGGTGAGGGGCGTGTGGCGGTCTGGACACGGGTGGTCTGGTCTGAGTGAGAGGAACGACGGACAGATGGCCTCTCGCTACGCTCCCGGTATGACTCAGCCGCTCGTCCACCCGCCCAAGGCCCAGCCGGGCGACAGGATCGCCGTCGTCTCGCCGTCGTTCGCGGCTCCCGGCTTCGCGCCCGCGGTGCACGAGCAGGCGATGCGCCGCCTGGCCGAGGTGACCGGACTGGTGCCGGTCGAGTACCCCACCACCCGGCAGCTCGGGGCGAGCGCCGAGGACCGGGCGCGGGACCTGAACGCGGCGTTCGCGGACCCCCAGATCCGGGCGGTGATCGCCACGGTAGGCGGGGAGGACCAGATCACCGTGATCGGCCACCTGGACGCGGACGCAGTGCGCGCGGACCCCAAGCCGTTCCTCGGCTACAGCGACAACACCAACCTGCACCAGTGGCTGTGGGCGAACGGCGTGGCGAGCTTCTACGGAGGCTCCACCCAGGTGCACCTGGGGCCGGGGCCGGCTGTGGATGAGGTGCACGCCGCGTCCATGCGGGCCGCCATGCTGACGGGAGGGCGGCTGGAGATCACGGAGCCGGGGGAGTCGGAGGACCACGGCGTCGACTGGCTGGACCCGCGGGCGCTCACCGAGTTCGGCGAGCGGGATCCGGTGCCGTGCCCGCACGACGACGGCGCGCGCGGCGTCGGCGAGGGCGCCTCACCGTGGCGCTGGGCCGGGCCGCGGCGCGCGGTGACCGGCCGGACGTGGGGCGGCTGCCTCGAGGTGCTGCCGTGGGTGATGGCGGCCGGCCGCGGGCCTGCGGACATGGCGGTGCTCGAGGGCGGTGTGCTGCTCATCGAGACCAGCGAGGAGCTGCCGAGCGCCGGCGAGGTGCGGCGGCTGCTGCGGATCCTGGGGGAGCGCGGCGTGCTCGGCGCCGTGGACGCCGTGCTGGCGGCCCGCCCGCCGACGAGCTCCTTCGAGGCGCCGCGCGGTGCGGAGGAGCGGGCGCGGCGGAGCGCGGAGCAGGCCGATGTGGTGGTGGAGGAGGTCGGGCGCTACAACCCGGACGCGGTGGTGTGCGTGGGCGTCCCGTTCGGCCACACCCGGCCGCAGTGGGTGCTGCCGCACGGCGGCGTGATGACCGTGGATGGGGTGGAGAGGCGGGTGTGGGCGGAGTTCGGGTGAGTTGATCGGCGCGCTGCGCTACGTGCTTTCTGGCGGCGCGCCACTGGCCGTGGAGACGCTGCGGGAGGCCGAGGCCGAGGCGGCCTTCGGCGTGCCGGTGCGCGAGGCCTACGGCCTGTCCGAGTCCTGCGGGCCCGTGTGCTTCAACCCCATGGACGGCCCCAGCCGCCCCGGCACCGTGGGGCGGCCGCTGGAGGGTGTGGAGTTCCGCATCGTCACCCCGGAGGGCGTGGAGGTGCCGGAGAGGGACACCGAGACCCCCGGCGAGCTGCGCATCCACCGGCCCGTGGTCATGTCCGGGTACCTGGGCCTGCCGGAGGCCGGGGCCGCCGCGTTCGACGACGACGGCTGGCTCCGCACCGGCGACCTCGCCCGGCGGGACGAGGAGGGCTACTACCGGATCGTGGGCCGGCTGAAGGACATCAACATCCGCAACGGCTACAACGTGTACCCGCGCGAGGTCGAGGATGCGCTCTATGTGCACCCCGACGTCGCCGAGGCCGAGTTCTCCGCGTTCGTGCGCGAGCGCCTACTCTCGTACAAGGGGCCGCAGCCGGTGACGCTCATGGACTCGTTGCCGAAGAACGGGACGGGGAAGATCGTGAAGGACCTGCTGCGGTGAGGGGCCTGATCTGACTGGTTGGACGTATCCCAAGGGCGAGTGGAGCCCCGCCCCGATCTTCACGACGGTGGACAAGAACCCTGAGCTTGTCATTAGGCGTGCGGTCCGCACCGAATGAGGAGAACCTTGAGTGCGGTGGACCGCTCGTGGGCAGTTTCGCCTAACGTGTCCGGGGTGCGCGAGACGATGGCCTCAGACAGCATCTCACCGTCCCGCGGCTCCATGTGGGGCCGAGCTGGACACGGGTAGAGTCGTAGGTCATGGCCCACCAGGCCATGCAGAGAGGTAGGCGTCGTATGGTCCACTTGACGGGTCTATTCGCAGGTATCGGTGGCATTGAGCAGGGCTTCCACAATGCGTTGGGATCAAAGGTCGAGACAGATCTTCTGTGTGAGTCTTGGGCCCCTGCTCAAATCGTTCTGAAGAATCGGTTTCCCGGTGCTGAGCTGCACCCAGACGTTCGAGAGCTGGCATCCCTGCCGGAGGCAACTGACATACTTTCCGCTGGGTTCCCCTGTCAGGATCTCTCACAGGCAGGTCGAACTGCGGGCATTCGCGGGGAGCAGTCCGGGTTGGTGACGCATTTGTTCGAGCTGCTTCGGCGTCGCATCTCTGCTGGACGACGACTTCCCACACTGCTCATTGAGAACGTCCCCAACATGCTGGCCCTCGACAAGGGTGCTGCGATGGAGTTCCTGGTCCAGGAGATGGAGACCCTTGGATACTCTTGGGCTTACCGGGTCGTCGACACTCGTTTTACGGGACTGCCGCAGAGGCGCCGTCGTGTAATCGTTGTTGCCTCGGTGAACCTCAACCCGTCGGAGGTCCTTTTTGCGGACGAGGCGGCGTCACGCCCTGATGATCATTATTCCTCCGACGCCTTTGGATTCTACTGGACGGAGGGTAAGGGTGGATTGGGGTGGGCACCCGACGCGATTCCGACGCTCAAGGGTGGCTCCACGATCGGCATCGCTTCACCTCCTGCCATTTGGGTCCGTGGCGCGGAGGACGCCACTCGCGCCTTGGTGGTGCCGAGGGAAGCAGAAATGGAATCATTGCAGGGGTTCCCCCGCGGGTGGACTGATCTCGACTTCGGCTTGAGCGCTGCGCGGACGCGCGGAACCCGGAGCAAACTCCTTGGCAATGCAGTCTCGGTGCGTGTTGCAGAGTGGGTGGCTCGGCGAGTCTTCGCGCCAGGCGAAGTGGTGTGCCCCTCCGTCGATTGGGGCTCATCCAGGCAGTGGCCGAACGCTGCTGCTGGTATGGGCGGGAAGCGATGGCGAGTGGAGGCCAGCGAATTTCCCACTCTGGAACCGTATGAGCACTTGCTGGAGCATGTTGACGTGTCGTCAGCCCCGGCGTTGAGCCGGCGTGCGGTGTCGGGTTTCCGTTCGCGCCTTCTCCAGGGGAACTTGGGCCGATATCCGGGATTCCGCGAGGCTGTGGCTGAGGCGGACAGGGCATTGACTGAAGATCAGCTGATTACCAAGTTGGAGGCATGAACGTGTTTGGCCCCGATATTCTGGCTCGAACCATGAGCGAACCGGCAGACCCCACCAAATATGGAATTCGCTGGCAATATCATTCTCGATCAGATCGTCATGGAAAAGTGGCCAGTTGGGGCGTCGCCTTCGACTTGCTTCGCTCGTCGAGTGTGATGCGGCAACATGCCCGCGACGGCAAGATTGTCCTTGGTGTCAATCTGAAGTTGAGTGATTTCGAAACGAAGAAGAGCAAGGTGCTTGACTTGGTCATCGCCCGACCAGGAGGAGCGGCGACATCGGCCCGCGGCGAGTCCCTGGTCTCTCTCGCGCAGCGCTACAACATGAACCTCTCCGGAGAAGAGATGGGCGAGCTGACGTCGCTACCAGATATTCCTGTGGCGCCTGTCGGGTCGGTTCTGGTGGCTCTAGAAGCTAAGGCCACGATGACTGCTCACGTCAAGTCACTTCCGCGTCTTCATGATGAATTGACCAGTTCCCACATCTCTGTACACGGTGAGAGCCAGACAGCCTTGGCGATTGGATACGCACAGGTTAATGTCGCAGACGTGTTTGTAAGTTCTAACCCTGCAAACGTTGAGCGCATTCATCTCGGGCAGGAACCCGTTGTCACTTCTCACAAGCAGCCCGGTGATTGTCAACGGGTGTTGGACACCCTTAATACTCTTCGGACTCGTTCCAGTTCCATCGGTATCGGTTTTGATGCAATTGGCGTAACTGTCCTCGACCTTCGGAACGATGACAGTCCTGTGAAAGTCGTTCATTCCCGACCCGCACCGCAGCCGGGGGACGCTTTTCACTACGACTCGATGATCATGCGCATGGCCACGCGCTACGACACGCAGTTCAGTGGGATCTGAAGACAAAGGCAACAACGGAAGATCTTGGGCCTCCAGCTGTGCAGCGCGGAGGATCATGGTCGCGAACCGAGCGCGGGACACCAAGCCTGAGCTCGCCGTTCGCGGGCGTGTCAACTTGTCTGTGTAAGCGGGGTGGTCACAGGTAGGGGTTGATCCGGTCGGGGTAGGCCGCGGCGAGCTGGGCGAGGGCCTGCTTCCAGTTCGTGACGGCCTGACCTTCGACGAGCCGGCCCTGGGCTTTGCGCTGGCCGGCGGGTTTGCCCCGGTCCCGAGCGCGTTCGGCGGCGCGTTTGTCTTCGATGTTGCAGATCGCCAGCCAGAGCAGCTTCACCGCCGCCTCGGGGCGGGGTCCTCGGTGGGCGTCATGGGCGGCGGTCCTCCTGGTCGGCGGGTCCGACCAGGCTAGGGACGACGACGACGGCGCCCCGCCCGCCGTCGTCACCGGCGGTCATGCTCGGCCCGCCGGACCCCCGCGGGCGCCCGGCGCGGGCCAGGGCGACGGCGGCCGGTGTGGATCCCGTCCCACGGCCGGGTCGCCCCGGCCGCCGGCCCGCCCGCGCGTGTCAGAGTAGGGCCATGACCACCTACGCCACCCTCGCCGCCCGGTACGCCGACGCCTTCGACTCCGTCGCCCACGGCGAGCGGGCCCGCGAGGCGGGCCGGCACCTGCCGTTCGCCGCCCTCGGGGAGCTGCAGGCCGCCGGGTTCGGCAAGGTCGGTGTCCCCGAGGACGCGGGCGGCGAGGGCGGCGGCAGCGAGACCGTGCTGCGCCTGCTCATGGACCTGGCCGCCCGGGACGTGAACACCGCGCACGTCTGGCGCTCCCACCTCGTGTTCATCGCCACGGCCATGGACCAGGCGCCCGCCCGTCGGGAGCGGTGGCTGCGGCACATCGTCGACGGGGACTGGGCCGGCTCCGCCCTGGCCGAACGCGCCGGCGGGGCCGCGCCGGGCCGTGCCGCCACCCTGGCCAGCCGGGACGAGGGCGGCACCTGGGTCGTGCGGGGGCAGAAGTACTACGCGACCGGCTCGGCCTTCGCCACGTGGACCGCCGCGACCGTGGGCATCGAGGGGGCGGACCTCGTCTCCCGCCGGAACTCCAAGCGGGCCGGGGGCGCGGTCCGCGAGCCGGACCGGGCCGTCGCCGTCGTGCGCGTGCGTCAGCCGCGCGTGGGCATCAAGGACGACTGGGACGGCTTCGGCCAGCGCCTGACCGCCACCGGGTCCGTGGTGCTCGACGACGCCGCGGCCGAGGAGCTGCTCGAGGTGCCGCGGCAGGACGGGCCCGTGCCCGTGCTCATGGAGGCGACCCTGCTGGCGCTGCAGGCCGGGATCGGCCGGGCGGCGCTCACGGAGGGCACGCAGCTGCTGCGGCAGCGGCGCCGCACCTTCAACACCGGCACGGCCGCGCTGCCCAAGGACGACCCCCAGCTCCTCGAGATCATGGGGCAGCTGGCCGGGCGGCAGGCCGCGGCCGAGCTGATGGTGCGCGAGATCGGGCGGCTGCTCGACGAGGGGCAGGACGGCGCCGACGGGGCCGGCCCGGCGGAGGCCGACGTCGTGGCGGCGTCCGCCGAGGCGATGGCGGCCGCGTACCGGGCCCAGGCCGTGGTGCCGGAGGCCGTCCTCGAGGTGTGCACCCGCATCTTCGACACGCTCGGCGCGTCGGCGACGTCGGCCACGCTGCGGCTCGACCGGCACTGGCGCAACGCCCGCACCCTCGCCACCCACGACCCGGCGGCGTTCAAGGTGCGCATGGCCGGCGACTGGCTCGTGAACGGCACCCCGCCGACCGCCTACACGTCGGCCGGCGAGGTCCCCGAGGGGGACTGACCCGACGACCGGGCGGCCGGACGTGCCGGGCTCAGGCCCAGCGGCGCAGGGCCCGGCGCTCCAGCAGGCCGAGCAGCCAGTCGGTGAGCTTGCCGAGCACGGCGAGCAGGATGATCGCCAGGATCAGGCGGTCCGTGCGTCCGTTGTTCTGCGAGTCGGTGAGCAGGAAGCCCAGGCCCATCGAGGAGGCGATCAGCTCCGCGGCCACCAGGAACAGCCAGGCCTGGGCCAGGGCCAGCCGCAGGCCGGAGAACACGGCCGGCACCACGGCGGGCAGCTGCACCGTCCGCAGCAGGGACAGCCCGTGGTAGCCGAAGGCCCGACCGGCCTCCACCAGGTGCGGGTCCACATGGCGCAGGGCGGCGTAGACGGTGGTGAACACCGGGAAGAACGCGCCGATCGCGATGAGGGTGACCTTGGACTCCTCGCCGATCTGCATCCACAGGATCAGCAGCGGCACCCAGGCCAGCGAGGGCACCGCGCGCAGCGCCCCGATCAGCGGGGCGAACAGCGCGTCCGCCCACCGGGACAGCCCGAGCGCGGACCCCACGGCCAGCCCGAGTGCGGCGCCGAGCAGGAAGCCCAGCAGCACGCGCTGGGTGGAGATCCCCACGTGCAGCCACAGGTCGCCCCGCTCCAGCAGGTTGACGCCGGCGCTCAGCACCGCGCCGGGGGAGGGCAGCTGCACCGCGGAGAGCAGCCCGGCGGCCGTCACCGCCCACCACAGCACCAGGAGGACAGCGGGCGCGGCCAGCCCCACCACCGCCCGGGCGCCGGGCCGGTCCAGCACCCGGGGCCGCTGCCGTCGGCGCGCCCCTGTGTCGCCGTCGTCGTGACCCGACCGCTCGCGCGCCTCGGGGCCCGTCGTCGCGGCGGGGGTGGTCAGGGCGGTGCTCATCGGATGGCCTCCTCGGCGAAACGGGTGTCCAGGATGCTCGCCAGGGCGGCGTCACACCGGGGGCGCCGCCGGGCCCGGGCTGGGCCAGCGCCGAGCCAGACGTTTCGGTCGTCTCTGCAGGGTGGAGGCAGCAGATTCCTCTGACTCAGCGCTGGGGCGCCGCTGAGTCGCCGCAGGGCCGCCGCCCGCGGACGTGCCCTCCGTCACGGTCGGGGCATGTCACGAACCGGGCGCCGCACGCGTGGCCGGGCCCGGCGGGGCCGTCATGAACCCCTGGGCCGGACCGGCTTCCACCGCCGGCCGCGTCAGCGTTGCATGGTGCGGAACCGTCGCTCGCCCGGCCGCGCCCCTGCGACCGGGCGGCCCTGGAAAGGAGACCCATGAGCACCGCCGAGAACGCCGGGGCCGGAGCACCCACCCGCCCGGACGAGCACCGCGCGATCCTCTTCAACGCATTCGACATGAACTGCGTCGCCCACCAGTCCCCGGGTCTCTGGCGTCACCCCGACGACCACGCCCGGGACTACAACACCCTGGGCTACTGGACGCACCTGGCGCAGACGCTGGAGAAGGGCCTGTTCGACGGCCTGTTCATCGCCGACGTCCTCGGCCCGTACTCCGTGTACGGCGGCACCTCCGAGGCCGCCATCAGGACCGGCGCGCAGACCCCCGTGAACGACCCGTTCCTGCTCGTCTCCGCGATGGCCGCGGTCACCGAGCACCTCGGCTTCGGCGTCACCGCCGGCACCGCCTACGAGCACCCCTACCCGTTCGCCCGCCGCCTCGCCACGCTCGACCACCTCACGGGCGGCCGCGTGGGCTGGAACGTGGTCACCGGTTACCTGCCCTCCGCCGCCCAGAACATGGGCCAGGACGACCAGATGGAGCACGACGAGCGCTACGAGCACGCCGACGAGTACCTCGACGTCGTCTACAAGCTCCTCGAGGGCTCGTGGGAGGACGACGCCGTCGTCTACGACAAGGAGTCCGGCGTGTTCGCGGACCCGGCCAAGGTCCACGACATCGCCCACGAGGGCCGGTACTTCACCGTGCCCGGCCACGCCGTCACCGAGCCGTCCGTGCAGCGCACCCCCGTGATCTACCAGGCCGGCGCCTCGACGCGCGGCCGCGCCTTCGCCGGCAAGCACGCCGAGGCCGTGTTCATCAACTCCCCCACGAAGGAGCTGGCGGCCGCCACCGTGAAGAAGATCCGCCAGGCCCTGGTGGACGCCGGCCGTGACCCGTACGACGTGAAGATCTTCGCGATGCAGACGATCGTCACCGGGGCCACCGACGAGGACGCGCGGGCCAAGTACGACGACCTGGCGCAGTACGTGGACCCGCTGGGCGGCCTCGTGCTCATGTCCGGCTGGATGGGCATCGACCTGTCCCAGTACGACCTGGACGAGCCGATCGGGGACGTGAAGTCGAACGCCATCCAGTCCACCGTGGAGACCTTCCAGAAGGCCTCCGGCACGGACGAGGAGTGGACCGTGCGCAAGCTCGCCGAGTGGGTGGGCATCGGCGGCTTCGGCCCCGTGATCGTGGGCGGCGGCGAGTCCGCGGCCCGCCAGCTCGTCGAGTGGGCCGACGAGACCGACGTGGACGGCTTCAACCTCGCCTACCACATCACCCCGGGCGCCTTCGAGGACGTCGTGGAGTTCGTGGTGCCGGCGCTGCAGAAGCTCGGCCGCTACAAGACCGCGTACACGGACGGCACGCTGCGCCACAAGCTCTTCGGCCGCGGCGACCACCTGCCGCAGAACCACCACGGCGCATCCTTCGCCCTGCGCCGCCGGTAGGGTGACGCCAATGGCCGCGGCGCCCTGCCTCGGCCGGCAACAGCCCCAGGAGGAGAACATGCAGCGCAGACGTGCCGTCCGCGCGGCCGGGCTCGGCGTCGTGGGCGCCCTGGCCTTGGCCGGGTGCGCATCCGAGCCGCAGTCGGCGGGGGAGGCCTGGCATCAGGCCCGCACCCAGTTGGACGAGGCCGAGACCGTCCGACTCGAGACCGCCTACACCACCGGCCGTCAGGGCCCGCAGTCGGTCCGCTGGGACATCGCCGGCCGGCTCGACGGCGGCGACGCCGAGTCGAAGGGCGTCATGCAGGTCGGCCGCGACTCGCACATCACCATGGAGTCCCGCCAGGTCGGCGAGGACGTGTTCGTGCGGGTCGACGTGGACGGGTCCGACGTCCCGGACGACGTCCAGATGATGTACTCCGACCCGCAGTGGCGCCGTGTCCCGGCCGGCGAGGGGCAGGAACCGCCCCTGAAGTCCCTCCTCGACCAGGTGGGCCTCCCCGCGGCGGACGCCCTCGACGGCGCCGAGGTGCGCGCCGAGGAGGTCGACTGGGACGGCGGCACGGCCTACCGCTATGCCGTGCCCGAGGAGGTCGCCGACGCGGCGATGGCCGAGGGCGACGCCACCCGGGTGCACTCCTTCACGGTGGACGACGACGGCGAGCTGGTCGCGCTCACCGTCGACGACGGCCGGGCCACCCAGCAGTACGCCCTGAGCGACTGGAACCAGATCGAGCCGGCCGAGGCGCCGGAGGAGGTGGCCGAGTGAGGCAGCGCCAGACCCAGACCCGCCGCACCCGCCGCGGCCTGTCCCTCGCCGCCCTCGGGGCGGCCGCCCTGCTGCTGACCGGCTGCGCCTCGGGCGACGACGCCCCCGGCGCCTGGGACCGCGCCCGCACCCAGCTCGAGGAGGCCGACTCCGTCCGCATGGTCACCGAGCTGCGGTCCGAGGCCCCGAGCAACGGCCGCGCGGTCCCGGACGCGGTGGACATCTCCGGTCCCGTGGACGGCTCGTCCATGCGGTACGTGTCCGTGTACAAGGACGACGGTCTGATCACCCGGGACGAGTCCCGGATCGTGGACGGCACCGCGTACTCCCGGTTCACGGTGGAGCGCGTCGGCGCGAGCGGTGAGGACCATCCCGCCTATGCGGAGCGCTGGACCGCCACCCCGTACGAGGGCGATCCCAGCGCCACCGGCATGGGCGCGATGGTGAGCTCCCTGCTGGGCTCCCTGCCGGAGTCGGGCGGCCTGGACGACGTCGAGGCGGACGCGGACGGCATCCGCCGCAGCGGTCAGGATGCGATCCGCTACGTGCTGGACGAGCCCGTCTCGGGCCCGCAGGAGGGCGTGGAGCTGACCGCGTTCACGGTGTCCAAGGAGGACGGCCGCCTGCTCACCGTGGAGACCGAGTCCGCCGGCACGAAGGCCGTGGTGACCCTCTCCGAGATGGGCGGGGTGGATCCGGTGCAGGCCCCGCCGGCCGACGAGGTCCTGAAGCAGGACGGCTGACCCGGCCCACGGCGGCGGCGGCCCGCCTCCCCTCGGGGAGGCGGGCCGCCGTGTCTGCGCGGGTCAGCGCGTCAGCGGACCCTCGTCACCCAGCGGGGTGGACGGGTCCGAGATGGTGTCCGGCTCGGCACCGTGGCGGGCCGCCGAGGTGATGTTGTCGTTGTTGGACTCGGTCACGCGATCTTCGCGGACGTCGTTCTTCTTGTCGTTGCCCTGCATGGCATCCTCCACCTTCGTCGTGGCCTTCTGCACCGGATCGGACTTCTTCACCTCAGCGAACTTCTGCTGGGCGGTCTCCTGGACCTGGCCGACCTTCTCCTGGGTCTTGGGGTCGTTCCAGAGCTTCTGGGCGTTCTGGGTCATCTTCTCGAGGTTCTTGCGGCCCTCGGCGGAGCCGAGCAGGTAGCCGAGTGCGGCGCCGAGGCCCAGGGTGATGAGGCGCATGGGTGGTCTCCTTCATGTGTCGGGACCGCGCCGACCCTCTTGGACGGGCCGGGCGGCGCGCTGGCGCGCTGTCCTGGGATCACTCTGGTCATCGGAGCCCGCCGCGTCAACGACTGAGGCGCACGGCCACGACGATGGCGAGCACCACTCCCGTGCCCGCGACGACGGCCGAGCCCGAGAGCACGGCGTCTCCCGCGTGCGTCGGGACGGGGTCGTTCTCGCCGGTGAGGAGGGCCTCTTCCCGGTCGAGCCCCTCGACGGCGCCCAGGCCGCGGGGCGGGGAGGCTCGCGGGAGGGGTGTGTACACGATGAATCCACGGGGCGGACCTTCTTCAATTCTGACGAGCCCCCGAAACACGACGGGCCCCACTGCGCAGGGCGCGTGATCGGAGGGGGAGGAAAATCCTCTGCAACGGATCGGTCGCGGCGTCGGTAGTCCTGGTGTGAGCGCATTCGGCGCCTCGCCCCGCAGGACCCTCGACGAACAGGAACGACACCATGCGCACGTCCCTCCCGGCCGCCGTCACCACCGCCCTCGGCATCGCCGTCCTCGCCCCCCTGTCCGCCGCCGCCATGGACGCCCCGTCCGGCGCCGAGCTCTCCGTGCTGCACGCCGTGCCCGCGACCCCCGTGGACGTCTACGTCAACGGTGCCCTCACCCTGGACGACTTCGAGCCCGGCGACCTCGCCGGTCCCCTGGAGCTCGCCGCCGGCGACTACGAGGTCGCCATCACCGCCGCGGACGCCATGGATGACTCCGCCCCGATCCTCGGTCCCGTCACCCTCACCCTCGCCGACGGCGGCGACTACACCGCCGCCGCCCACCTCGACGCCGCCGGCACGCCCACGGTGACCGCGTTCGAGAACGACACGAGCGCCGTCGCCGCCGGCGAGGGCCGCCTCACCGTGCGTCACATCGCCGCCGCCCCGGCCGTGGACGTCTGGGCCGGCGAGGACGTCGTCGTGCCCGGCCTGGAGAACCCGGACGAGGCCGCCCTCGAGGTGCCCGCCGGCACCGTCTCCGCCGCCGTGTCCGTGGCCGGCACCACCGACCCCGTGATCGGCCCCGCCGACGTCGAGGTCAAGGACGGCGTCACCACGATCGCCTACGCCTGGGGCTCCGCCGCCGACGGCACCCTCGCGCTGGCCACCCAGGAGGTCGCCGCCGACCACAGCGCGCCGGGCTCCGTCCCCGCGGGCATCGACGTCGCCCCCGCCCAGGACTCCACCGGGATGCTGGCCGCCGTCGGCGCCGGTGCGGCCGCCCTGGTCGCCGGCGCCGTCCTCATGGCCCGCCGCCGGGCGGCCCGTGCGTGATGAGTCCTGCGGGCGGGGTCCCTCCCGCCCGGAGATGGGGACTGTCGGCCGTGTGCCGGCGGTCCTCGCCCTCGCCGCCGTCGTCCTCACCGGCTGCGCGCCGTCGGCGGCGGTCTCCTCCCTCCCGTCCGAGCAGGGGCGGGGCTCCGTCGTCGCGATGACGCCGGGCCCCGCGGCGGGGACGGGAACCCCACCGGCCGCAACCCCCTCCGCGGCTCCGGCCGCCCCCGGGCGGACGCCGCCGTCGGGGATCGCCGTCCGGCGCGCCACCCAGAGCCCATCGGACGACGCCAGGATCCCCGTGCGCGTGGACTATCCGGCCATCGGGGCCACGCTGAGCGTGGTCTCGGTCGGGGTCACGGAAGACGGGGCGATGGAGCTGCCCGACGACAGCTCCGTCGGCGGCTGGTACCGCCACGGCTCGGCCCCCGGGGATCCTGAGGGGACGGCGGTGATCGCCTCCCATTCGGGTTCACCGCGCAATCCCGTGGGGGCCCTCTACGGGCTGCGGCAGGCCGCGGTCGGCGACGAGGTCACCGTCACGGATGCGGCGGGGACCGCCCGGCGCTATCGGGTGGCCTCCACCCAGAGTCTGGGGAAGGGCGAGCTGGACCTGTCCCCGTACTTCCGCCGGGACGGCGCCGCCGAGCTCGTCCTCATCACCTGCGGCGGCGAATGGCTGCCGGACGAGCGGGACTACACGGAGAACATCGTGACCATCGCCACTCCCGTCGAGGGCTGACCGGTAGCCTGTCGGAAGGTCTGGCCTGAATCGGGCCGCGCCGCGCCGACGCAGCACACCGCGGGAGAGGAGTCCCATGTTTGAGGACGACGGGCTCGACCGCCGCTTCGCCGCGGGGGAGGCCGTCGCCGTGCGCGAGGCGTACGAGCGCCACGGTCGCCTGGTCTTCTCCCTGTGTCTCGCCGCGCTGCGCAGCCGGGAGGACGCCGAGGACGCCGCCCAGCAGGTGTTCACGCGGGCGTGGCGCTCGCGGGACACCTACGATCCCGCCCGGCCGCTCGGCGGGTGGCTGACGGACATCACCCGTCGCGTCATCGCCGACATGTTCGCCGGCCGTGCTCGTGAGGCGCGGAAGATGGAGGCGGAGGTCGTCCACCTCCCCCGCGCCGAGGGCGCGGAGGACGCGGTCAGCGACACCGTGGTGGCCGCCGTCGTCGTGCATGACGCCCTCGCTCTGTTGGGTCCGCCCCAGGACGAGGTGCTGCGCCTCGCCTTCCTGGAGGACCTGGCGCACCAGCAGA
This sequence comes from Micrococcus sp. KRD077, assembly GCF_017168505.1. Classification (NCBI taxonomy): domain Bacteria; kingdom Bacillati; phylum Actinomycetota; class Actinomycetes; order Micrococcales; family Micrococcaceae; genus Micrococcus; species Micrococcus sp. KRD077. The sequence continues at coordinate 88,196 of NZ_JABFAZ010000032.1, forward strand.
TCGCCGAGCGCCTCGACATGCCGCTCGGCACTGTCCGTTCCCACATCCACCGCGGCCTGGCCGCACTGAGAAGCCGTCTGGAGGCCGCCGATGCCCGAGCGTGAGCATCCCCGCGGCCGACAGCCCGCGGAGGAGATCTCCGACCTCGCCGTCCGGCTGCACGAGCGCGTGCGCGGCGACGGCGGCCCGCTCGCCGCGCCCGCCGACGTCGCGGCGTCGCTCCATCCGGAGGACGCGGCCGAGCTGGAGGCCATCCTGCGTGTGCTGGCCGCCCTCGACGGCCCCGCCCCGGACCTGGCCGACCCGCCGCCGCACCTGTGGGGGCGGATCGCCGCTGAGCTGGGACCCGAGACGGAGGCCGTGGCTCACGACGGGCCACTGCAGGGGGAGGCCACGGGCGAGGATGTCGCGCCCGACGGCGTCGCGCCCGTCCGTCCGATCGGCTCGGGTCCGTCCGCTGCCCGCGGCCGCTGGTGGCCGGTCGCCGCGGCGGCGGCCGCCGGGCTCGTCATCGGCGGCGGGGCCGTGGGTGCCGCCCTGGGCGGCGGCGACGACCTCATCGGCACCGCCGTCATGGCGTCCGTGACCACCGACGGATCGCCGGCCCGCGCGGAGATGACGCGTGCCGCCGACGGGGAGATGCACCTGGCCGTGCATGTGCCCCAGGTGCCCGCCCCCGAGGACGGCTACCTGGAGGTCTGGATCCGCGACGAGGCCGCCAGCCGCATGATCTCGCTGGGCACGGTGACCCGCCAGGACACGACGCTGACCGTCCCGGAGGGCGTCGACCTGGCGTCCTACCCCGTGCTGGACGTCTCGCATGAGCACTTCGACGGCGACCCGTCCCACTCGACGCTCTCCCTGTGGGTCGGTGAGATGCACCGGACCACCTGACGAGCCCTGAGATACGACGAGCCCTGCGCAGTGGGGCCTATCGGTACTGGATAGGCACCACTGCGCAGGGCTCGTCGCTTCTGTCCCAGGCTCAGCCGAAGTGCTTCGGCAGGGTGGCCTCCCAGGCCTCGCGCAGCTCCGCGATCGGCAGGGTGAAGGCGTCCTGGACCTCGAGGGCCGCGGAGTCGGCGTCCACCACGCCGATGCGCACGGCCGCGTAGCCGCGGGCCGTGGTCATGTCCGTGAACCGGACCTCCTCGGTGCGGGGCACGGCCACGACGGCGCGCGCCTGCGTCTCCGAGAACAGCGCGGTGAACAGGTCCACGCCGTCGCGGCGCAGCACCTCGTCCAGCACCACGCGGGCGCCCACGCCGAAGCGCAGCACCATCTCGGACAGGGTGGCCGCGAGGCCGCCGCCGGAGACGTCGTGGGCGGCGTCGATCATGCCGTCCCGGGACATGTTGACCAGCAGCTCGCCGAGCAGGCGCTCCTTCTTCAGGTCGACCTTCGGGGGCAGGCCGCCGAGGTGGCCGCGCAGGCGCGCGAACTCGGAGCCGTCCAGCTCGTCCGCGGTCTCGCCCAGCAGGTAGATCGCCTGACCGTCCGCGTCCGGGGCGAAGCCGGACGGGGTGCGGCGCAGGACGTCGTCGAGCTGGCCGAGCACCGCCACCGTGGGGGTGGGGTGGATCGGGGTGCTGCCCGTCTGGTTGTACAGGGACACGTTGCCGCCGGTCACCGGGATGCCGAGGGTCTGGCAGCCGTCCGCCAGGCCGCGCACGGCCTCCGCGAACTGCCACATCACGTCCGGGTCCTCGGGGGAGCCGAAGTTCAGGCAGTCGGAGACGGCCAGGGGCACGGCCCCGGCGGTGGTGACGTTGCGGTACGCCTCGGCCAGGGAGGCCTGCGCGCCCGTGTACGGGTCCAGGTAGGTGAACCGGTCGTTGCAGTCCGTGGCCAGGGCCACGCCCATGCCGGTCTCCTCGTCCACGCGCACCACGCCCGCGTCGTCCGGGGCCGCCAGGGCGGTGTTGCCGCGGACGTAGCGGTCGTACTGGCGGGTGATCCAGGAGGTGTCCGCCAGGTTCGGGGAGCTCATCAGCTCCACGACGGCGGCGCGCAGCTCCTCGCCCGTGGCGGGCAGGTGCTGACCGGCCTCGGAGGAGCGGAACGTGTCCGCCTGGAGCTCGTCCTGCCAGGCCGGACGCGCGTACGGGCGCTCGTAGACCGGGCCGTCGTGGGCCACGGTGCGCGGGTCCACGTCGACGATGACCTCGCCGTCCCAGGTGATGATCAGGCGGCCGTCACCGGTGACCTCGCCCAGCCACGAGTACTCGACGTCCCACGTGGCCATGACGGCCTCGAACGCGGCGACGTTCTCCGGCGTCACCACGGCCATCATGCGCTCCTGCGACTCGGACATGAGGATCTCGCCCGGGGTCAGCGTGGAGTCGCGCAGCAGCACGTCCGTCAGCTCCACGCGCATGCCGCCCTCGCCGTTGGAGGCGAGCTCGGAGGTGGCGCAGGAGATGCCGGCGGCGCCGAGGTCCTGGATGCCCTCGACGAGGGAGTCGCGGAACAGCTCGAGGCAGCACTCGATGAGCACCTTCTCGGAGAAGGGGTCGCCGACCTGCACCGAGGGGCGCTTGGCGGGCTTGCCGTCGCCGTCGAAGGACTCGGAGGCCAGCACGGAGGCGCCGCCGATGCCGTCACCGCCGGTGCGGGCGCCGAACAGGACCACCTTGTTGCCCACACCGGAGGCGTTGGCCAGACGCAGGTCCTCGTGCTTGAGCACGCCCACGGCGAGGGCGTTGACGAGCGGGTTGCCCTGGTAGACCGGGTCGAAGCGGGTCTCGCCGCCGATGTTCGGCAGGCCCAGGGAGTTGCCGTAGCCGCCGATGCCGGCCACCACGCCGTGGAACACGCGGGCGGTGTCCGGGTGGTCGATCGCGCCGAAGCGCAGCGGGTCCATCACGGCCACCGGGCGGGCACCCATGGAGATGATGTCGCGCACGATGCCGCCGATGCCCGTGGCCGCGCCCTGGTAGGGCTCCACGTAGGAGGGCGAGTTGTGGGACTCGACCTTGAACGTCACGGCCCAGCCGTCACCGAGGTCGGTCACGCCGGCGTTCTCGCCGATGCCCACCATCATGTGCTGCTTCATCTCGTCGGTGAGCTTCTCGCCGAACTGGCGCAGGTGCACCTTCGAGGACTTGTACGAGCAGTGCTCGGACCACATGACCGAGTACATGGCCAGCTCGGCCGCGGTGGGGCGGCGGCCGAGGATCTTCTTGATCTCGGCGTACTCGTTCTCCTTCAGGCCCAGCTCGGCCCAGGGCTGCTCGACGTCCGGCGTCGCCTGGGCGTCCGCGACCGTCTCGATGTTGAACTGCTGGCTCATGCATGGCCTCCACGGCTGGCGAGGGTGGTCAGGACGGAGGTGAAGAAGCCGAGGCCGTCCACGCCGGAGCGGGGGCCGGCGGCGGTGTCCGGGCCGAAGCCCGTCTCCACGGCGTGCTCCGGGTGCGGCATCAGGCCGACGACGTTGCCGGCCGGGTTCGCGATGCCCGCGATGTCCCGACGCGAGCCGTTCGGGTTCCAGCCCTGATAGCGGAACACCACGCGGCCCTCGGCCTCGAGGGCGTCGAGGGTCTTCTCGTCCGCCACGTACTGGCCGTCCTGGTTCTTCAGGGGCACGGTGATGGTCTGGCCCTGCTCGAAGTCGCGGGTCCACACGGTGTCCGTGCTCTCCACGACCAGCTCCTGGTCGCGGCAGATGAAGTGCAGGTGGTCGTTCTTGATCATCGAGCCCGGCAGCAGGTGTGACTCGGTGAGGATCTGGAAGCCGTTGCAGATGCCGAGCACCGGCAGGCCGTCCGCGTCGCCCTCGGGGCCGCCGGCCGCCGTCGCCACCGCGTCCATCATGGGGGCGAAGCGCGCGATCGCGCCGGCGCGCAGGTAGTCGCCGTAGGAGAAGCCGCCCGGGATCACGACGGCGTCCACGCCGGCGAGCGTCCGCTGCGGGTCCGCGTCGGCGTGCCACAGGGAGACGGGCTCGGCGCCGGCGAGGCGGACGGCGCGCAGCGCGTCCACGTCGTCCAGGGTGCCGGGGAAGGTGATGACGCCGATGCGCGCGCCGCTGAGCGGCGTCGCCGGCGTCGAGTAGTCGCCGATGAGGGGGAGCTCGGTCATCGGGCGCCCTCGGCCTCGTCCAGGACGGCCACGTTCACGACGTCCTCGATGACGGGGTTGGACAGCATTTCCTCGGCGGCCGTGCGCGCCTGGGCGAGGATCTCGTCGGTGACCTCGCCCTCCACGGTGAGCTCGAAGCGCTTGCCCTGGCGGACCTGGCTGAACTCGGTGAAGCCGAGGCGGGGCAGGGCCCCGTTGATCGCCTTGCCCTGCGGATCGAGGATCTCGGGCTTGGGCATGACGTCGACGACGATGATGGGCATGAACACGCTCCTGGGTGCGGGACGATGCCGCGGAGCATGACGGTGTAGATGCCGTCTCACGCCCGGCCCTGGGCGCTCCGCGTGCTTGCCCGCCCAGTCTACTCGGCCGCCCGGACGCGGGATCGTGGGTGTGATGGGGGCGGCACGCGGCAGCCGGCCCGGCGTAGCCTGGCGGCATGAGACCTCAGCAGACCCGTGTGTCCCCGCTCGGTCGACGTCGGCCGATCAGCCCGCTCGGCCCCGCGCTGCTCGCCGCGGCGGCCGGCGTCGTGCTGACGGGAGTGCGCCGCATCACGGCCCGGTCCGCCCGGCGTCGCGCGACCGGGCGCCCGCGCCGGTGAGCCGTCCCGAGTCCTGCCCCTGCGGGTCCGGAGCCGGGCTCGCGGCGTGCTGCGGTCGCCTGCACGCGCGTTTCGCCCAGGACGGCGCCCTGACCGCGCCCACCGCCGAGGCACTCATGCGCTCCCGGTACACGGCGTTCGCGCGGCTGGGCGAGGCCGGGCCGGCAGAGGCGCAGGCGATGGCCGACTACCTCGCCGCGACCTGGGCTCCCGAGCACCGGCCCCCCGCGGCCGAGCTGCTGCCGGCCGCGGGGGAACAGGCGCCGCGGTTCACCCGCCTGGCGGTGCTGGACGTGCGGGACGGCGGGCCGTTCCAGGACGCCGGGACCGTGGAGTTCGTGGCCGTCGGCACGGGGGCCGAGGGGCGGTTCCGACTCCATGAGGTCAGCCGGTTCCGCCGTGAGGACGGGGTCTGGCGCTACGTGGACGGCGACGTGCGCTGAGGCCGGGGCGGCGCGTCGGACGGCGGCCGGCGGTGCCGCGTCAGAAGGCGGAGAAGATCCCGGCGCCCACGCTGAGGACCAGACCCAGGATGGCGATCCACGCCACCAGGGTGACGATCGGGCGGGGGCGACGCGGGGCGTCGTCGTGCCAGTCCACGCCCTCCAGCTCCGGAGGGGTGCGCAGCTCTCGATCCATGGCCCCAGCCTCTCACGCCCCACGCCGCCCCGGGCTCAACGCGGGTTGACTTGTCACGGGTGCTGGGCGCCCGGACCCGCGACAACTCAACCCGCGTTGCCGTCCGGGGTGAACAGGTCCTCGATCCGCCGCCCGAACACGGCCGCGAGGCGGAAGGCGAGGGGGAGCGAGGGGTCGTAGCGGCCCTTCTCGAGGGAGATGACGGTCTGCCGGGAGACGCCGAGCTCGTCGGCGAGCCGCTGCTGCGACCAGCCGAGGCGGGCACGCTCGTCGGGGATGGTGTTCTCCACGGCTCAGCCCCGGCGCTTCTGGATCTGGTACCGGATCGCGGCGGCGCAGCCCATGAGGACGAACAGGGCGGCACCCACGGCCGCGGGCGAGATCACGTACCCGCCGAACGAGAGGATCGCGGCGCCGAGGCCGACGACGACGAGGGTGTCATGGAAGGCGCCCGAGGTGGCCTTCTCGTACCAGCGTCCCTCGATCGACTCCTCCGGGTTCGTGTCGGCGCCGCGGATCGAGTGACGGTCCACGAGCGCGAGCCAGGTCAGGAGGAGGCCGAAGAGCAGGCCGTTGAGCGCCATCGCACCGGCGGCGATCCAGGCAAGGGAGTCTGCGTGGCCGGCCGCGACGGTGGTGGCCCAGGCCGCCGAGCCGAGTCCCAGGGCGCCCACGACGCCGACGGCCAGGCTCACGCCCATCAGTCGTCCGGTGCCGCCGCCGAGACGGGAGGAGCAGCCCCAGCGGGAGCGGGTGTCTCGGCGCGGATCGGTGGTGGCGGTGCCTGTGCCGGCGTGCTCCGCCGCGGTGCCCTGGCTGTCCGCTGCGGCAGCGGTGTGGTGGGAGTGGTTCGTGGTCATGGGCCCTCCTGTGGTCGATGCCTGGGCCGGTGGCCCGGCCCGCCTCGGAGGCCCTGTGGGGGGCGTCCGACCGGACATTGTGAAGCAAGCTTGACAGTCAAGTGACCTTGTCGTCAAGGGAGCTTGACGCCGGAGCCCGTGCGAACTCTTCCCACGTCATGGGCGGGGTCAGCCCGAGCCAGGCAGGTTCGAGACGGAACCCGAGGGCCGTGTTCATCCACAGGGACGCCGCGTTGGCCTCGGCGCCGCCGGTGCCCCACTGGCGCCCACCGCGGGCATGGGTCGCCAGGAGGGTCGCCGCCTTGACGGCCTTCGCCACGCCACGGTTCTCGTGCTTGGACGCGACCGCGGTGCGGTCGACCTCCCACCGGTCAGGGGAGCGGAACGTCAGGGTGAATCCGATGAGCACTCCTCCCTCGAAGGCCCCCACGGCAAGCCCCGCTGGGGTGGACAGTCGAGCCTCAAGGTCGTCCGGCAGCGGCTCGTGACGGGAGCCGTCGGTGTGTGGGAACCGGGGAGCCGCTTCCTCGTCGAGGGCGCGCAGGGCAGGCAGGTCGACGGCGGTCAGTCTCCGCACCTCGATTCCCCGCGCTTCGGCCGCCGCGACGTGGCCACGGTAGGGCGCCAGGTCGGCGTCGTCGTCGAGGTGGAGGCGCGCGCCCCAGGAGCGGGAGCGCACGCTCCACCCGGCGTCGAGCAGCGCGGCGGCCTCGGCCGAGTCTTCGCGGTGCACGCGGGCGTCCGCCCGTGGGTCGGTCACGGGGGTGAGCATCGAGCACGGGATGTGCCCGGAGACGGCCTCGTCCGGATAGACGTGCGGGAACTCGGCCGAGTGGGGATCGGAGGGGTCTCCCGGCTCGCGCCGCACCCGCAGGCCGGCCCCCGCCAGTTCGTCCTCGTCCAGGCCGCAGACGAACGCGTCCGGCCGGTCCGGGTAGATCGCCGCGCCGACGACTCCTACCTGGGCGGCGTCGTCGGAGGCGTGGAGGAAGCCGACGTCGTCGATCGAGGCGCCGCGCGTCGATGCCGTGTAGCGGCCGGTGCGACGCGCGGCGGCCCAGTCCTCCGGGAGGGTGATGTGCAGGATCATGGCGCGAGGCTATCGGCCTCGGCGTCGACGCCACCCCTCCGGCTGCCCATCGCGGGTCGAGTTGTCGGGGGTGTTTGGCGGCGGCACCCGCGATAACCCAACCCGCGGTGCAGGGCCGCCCCGGGCGCGACGACGGCCCGGCGTCTCCGCGGGGGAGTCGCCGGGCCGTCGGGGGCGGACCGGGTTCCGGGTGCCCGGGCCGTCAGTCCTCCAGGAAGGCCTCGATGTCCGGGGTCACCGCGCGGGAGTCGATCAGCTGACGCTCGATCGCGTCGTGGGTGATGCGGTTGGCCTCGCGCACGGCATCGATGCGCATCGAGATCTTGATGTCGCCCTTGTGCGTCGGGGCCCCGGCCACCTGGACCGGCTGGGTCTCGAGCGGCAGCGGGACGGCGTCGCACAGTGACTTCTCGGCCGGCTGGGCGCCGGTCAGGAAGTAGTCACGGATGGGCGTGTCCACGCACTCGGTGCCGTACGGGAACAGGCCGTGGGTGCCCTCGTTGTCCACGGAGATGAGGGACGTGTTGCGCAGCACGCCGGCGGCACGGTGGCCGCCCTCGTACGGGGTCGCCGCGTCCAGCTCGGACTGCACGATCACGGTGTTCGGGGCGCCCTTGCCGCCGGGCTGGGAGGGCATGGAGGTCTGGGCGGGCCAGTACATGCACTCCGACGGGCCCATCAGCACACCGATCCACGGGGCCTTGCGGCCGAGGTCGTCCACCCACGAGGTCCAGTAGCCCTGCGAGGTGTTCCACTGGCCGTCCTGGCACCGGATCGCCGAGAACGCGCCCTCGAAGGTGACGGCGTCTCCGGCCTGGGTGGCGGCGACGAGCTGCTCGCGCTCGCCCACGGTCTCCAGGCCGCGGGCGGCGAAGCGGTCGAAGGAGTCACGCTCCTCGGCCGGCAGCGACGCACGGGCCTCGGCCAGGATGCGCTCGATCTGGGTGCGCTGCCCCGCGGGGTCCGTGGCCGCGGCCTCGGACTCCATGATGCGGATGTAGGCGGCGATGACGGACCCGGCGTCGAGGTACTGGGACGTGTCGTACATGGCCGGCAGCAGGAACGAGCCGGCGACGATCATGCCGAGCTGGGTGCGGGTGCCGCCCACGTCCTCCCAGCGCTCCCGGATCTGCATCGGGTCGTCCCCGAGGTCGAAGATCTCGTCGTGCCGGGCCACGTAGGGGAGCATCGCGTCCTGGAACTGGCGGTCGCGGGAGCGCGGCTGCAGGTCCCAGGTGGTCTGGAGCCCGTCGCGGGAGATGTCCACGGCGGAGTCCAGCAGGAACCGGTGCGTGTGCTGGGGGAAGACGCGCTGGTACCAGCTGCCCAGCCAGGTGCCGTACGAGTAGCCGATGTAGGAGGTCTTCTCCTCGCCCAGGACGGCGCGGATGAAGTCCATGTCGTACACGGTCTGCTCGGTGGTGATGTACGGGGTGAGCTCGTTCTCGAGGCACGCGTCGACCTGGGCCTTCGTGTCCTGCCACACGTCGTGCTCGGGGTTCGGCGTGTAGGTGCACTCCAGGGCGGTGGACTGGCCCACGCCGCGGGGGTCGAAGCCGATGAAGTCGTACTGCTCGGCGAGCTCCGGGGCGCGCTCGGCCATGGCGGGGCCCCAGGGCAGGCCGGAGCCGCCCGGGCCGCCGGGGTTCACCAGTGCGATGCCCTGGCGCTCCGGGTTGCCCTTCGAGGTCTCGGTCTTGGCCACGCGCAGGGTGATGGTGTGGCCGTCCTCGGGGTTCTTCCAGTCCCGCGGCACCGTGACGTCGGCGCACGCGGTGCCGGGGATCGCGTTGAACCGGGCGTTGAGGCGCTCGCTGCCGAAGTCGCAGGCCTCCCAGTCCAGCGTCTGGCCCACGAGGTGCGGCGCGAGCGCGGCGGCGTCGTTGACCTTGTTGCCGCGCGTGGCGGAGAGGTCGTTGGAGCGGGCCTGACCCTGCGATGCGGACCCGTTGCCGTTGCCGTTGCCGTTGCCGGGCGCGGAGAGCGCGGGGGCGGCGGCCGTGACGGAGAGCGAGACGGCCGCGACGGCGGCGGCGAGCGTGGTGCGGCGGCGAGCTGGAACGGTTCTGGTCACGTCAGGTCCTCGAGTCGTTCGGTGCGGAGAGGGCCGGGGCGGTCACCGGATGACGCGAGTGATGCGCCTCACAGCCTGTAGAGCGGCCATCCTAATCATGGACGTGCGCTGGAAGTCCACTCGGTGTCCGGCCCGGTCCCGGGGGCCGCCCCCGCGGCCGCGTCCAGCACCGCCAGCAACCGCGCCCGCAGCGCCTGGCCCCGTTCGGCGAACTCGCGCTGGCGCCGCGCGTACTCGGCACGCCCGGCCGGCTCCTCGATCCGCACGGCCGCGTAGCCGTCGCGCCCGTCGGAGAGGTCGTCCACCCCGGTCAGGTCGTACGGCGAGGCCTCCATGTCCAGCCTGCGGATGTCCCACGCGAGGTCGAAGCAGTCCGCGAGCAGGTCCGAATCGACCACCGGCACCAGCTTGTACGCCCACTTGTACAGGTCGCTATGCCTACGCTCCCCACATAAGAAACCCCCGCGACGGCGGCAACCGTCCGGGGGCATCGGCCACCACGATCTAGGACGTGATGACGTGTCTCAGCCTACCCGCACCCTCCCCCAGCTTCTCCAGCCCGTTGCCCGTGGCGCCGTCTCTCTGACGGTCACGGCGGCGGGCTTTGCCGTGCTGTTCCTGCCCTCCATCTGGACCGGCCCCATGTGATCTACCGGCCCCCACACGCGGGGCCGCGTCCTGCCCGCCGTCGCCCGTGACGGTGGGCGGCACGAGGTCACAGCGTGATCCTCCAGCGTCTACAGCCCTCTGTGCTGCCAATCATGAGGGCGCGGTGACACCCCTCCCGAACACGCCGAACCGCCGGCGCGGGGACTGCCAGAGCTCGGCCAGTCCTAGGGCCACACGAGAGACACCCGCCGAACAGCGGGGGTCTACTCGGCGTGGGCGAATGTCGCAGAGCGGGGGCGGAGGGCGGCGGGTTTTTTGGGATGAGGGACCGGGAGACCTGGGCCCGCAGGGCTCCGCTTCCGTCTTGGAGATGAGCACCCCCGTCCGCCCCTCCCCACAGACCACCACCACCCGAGGACCGGCAGACACCGGCCACCCCCACGAGGAGAGGCACCATGAGCACCACCAACGTCCCCACGATCCGCCCCGGCTTCAAGGTCGAGACCCCGCACAAGTACGGCGAGGAGCTCATCACGATCAGCGGCCCATCCGCCGGCGGCGTGTCCACGTTCCTCCATGACGGCGCTGTGACCCTCACGGCCGAGGGCACGACCGGGACCCCCGCGCAGGCCTGGACCTCACCCGCACCCGTGCCCGCGCGCTCGCCCGGGACCTCTCCACTGTCCTCGAGCTGCTGGAGGCCCTGGACGCCTCCGCCGTCGAGGCGATCGCCGTGGGCCTACACGCGCGCGGCACGTCGGCCACGCTCGAGGACATGGTGACGGCCGCCGCCGATGCGGGCGTTTCCGTTCCCGCGGTGGGGGCCGCCTACGACGCGTTGCTGACGCAGGGCCGGCAGTGACTCGCCCGGCCACGCTTGAACGCAACGCCGCCTTGGTCGAGGACGTGGAATGGCTGCTCTCGTGGAGCGTGCACCCGCTCGAGATCGCCCGCCGCCTCGGGGTCAACGTGGGAACGCTTCGCGCCCGTCTGCGGCGCGCAGGCCGGCCCGACCTTGCCGAGCATGTCCGACGCGCTGAGCGCACCGCTGCGGACTACGCGGCCGCCGCCTGAACGCAGAAACGGCCCCGACTCTCCCATGGTGGGAGGGCCGGGGCCGTCATCGTCACTTGGACTTGCGGGGATCTCGCTCGGGGTGGCAGACCAAGCAAGCCACCGGGTTCACGAAGGGTGTGATCTTGTGTGCGTCCGTGGGAGAGCTCTCGTGAATGTCCACGAGGTGCCGAGTCGTCTTTCCGCACTTCTCACAGTGCGCGTTCTGAATATCGGTTCGAGGTGCCATGCGGGCGAGCCTATCGGCCTCGGGCGGCGTCCATCAGTGCAGATCGTCGGGGTCCCGCCACCCTGACTCCTCCCGTGCGATGCGCCTCGTCCACGCGATCGGCACCCACGCGTGCTCCCGCTCCCCGCCCGCAGTCCCCACCCACGTCAGGAGTAGGTGTGACGTGGTCCACCGGGTCACGGCACCGTCTACGGCACCCACGTCCGGCAACACGGCGCGCGCGTAGAACGGGTGGCGGTAGGGTGCGGCGTGAACGTCCTCGGGGCGCTCGAACGGCGGACCGTCATAGGTGTGGAATGGCATGCCGGGCAGGGGACCACGAGGGCCGGACACGCTAGGCCGACGCCGTCGCCCTCTGGGTCTATCGAGGCGCACCTCCCGCCCGTAGGCTGAGCGTGCGCGGCGTTGAGCCATCCCCCCTCGGCTCCGTCGCGTGGAGAGGGACCACGGGACCCCCCGCACACGTGCGGCCCGCCCGCTCCGGCCCCGGCGGACCCGTTTCCCGCCGGGGCCACCCCGCTCCCGGCAGTCAGCGCAACAACTTGTCCACGCGCTCGGGATAGATGCGCCAGAAGCATGGGCCCGGCCGGCGCGCGCGGCGGAGGATCGGCAGAATGTGCCTGCCGTAGCAGACCGCCTTCTGCGTTGCCGTGGCCTGCGGCGTGCCGAGGCAGAAGACGCGGACGCCGTTGTTGATCAGCGCCTCGTGCTCGTCGAGGTTCTGCCACACGCGGGCATCCTGAGTGAACACCGCCCACCCCTCAGCGCCGGCGCGCGCGAGCCACTCCGTGTCCTCAATCTCCTGCCCGTCGTTCGGATAGACGTCGCGCATGTGCTTGACCTTCAGCTGCGGCAAGATGTCAAGGGCGCGCGGGAGGCTCTTGCCTAGGTTCCGATCGAAGAAGACAGTGACGGGCTTAGGCCGCCGACGCCTGCCACGCCCACTCGAGGTCGCGTTCAACAGCTTGCACCTCGCTCACGTCGAGGTCGTAGTCAAGGGCGACGCTCTGCGGCGTCTCGCCAGCGAGCAGCATGCCGGCCACGGCCGACACGGGGGTGCGGTTCGACATCAGCGACAGGCCGCCCCCGTTGAACGCCGGGTTCACGGACGCGATCGGCAGGCGGTCAGGGCGGTACTCCTGCACACGGCCATCACGCACGACGAGTCGGCGGGTGTACCGCTCCAACACCTCGGCGAACGCCCCTTGACTGTCCCGCACTCGCGTGAAGACGCCCGCATCGAGGAGGAAGACGTCCTTGCCGTCCGTAAACAGGCCGGGGTGCTCGATGAGGGCGAGCGGGCCATGGTCCTGGCGAATCGCGCGCATGACGCCCGACGCCTTGCGGGGTCCCAGGTGAGGCATGTCGGTCAGCATGTGCAGGAGGTCCGCCTCGAGCAGACCGGCGAAGTTCACCGTGAACGGGGTCCACCCCGACCGCGGGGCGCGCTGCACGGCAGGATTCGGTCCCGTCGTCCACCGGCGAACGTCCGCCTCCGGCGCATGGGTCAAGGCCACCACCTGCGCACGGGTGAGGATCGGCGTCGTGACGCGCCGCTCGAGACGAGTCCTGTCCATCGGTGCTGCGGTCATGCTAATCACCTCCCCTGTGCCTCTATGTACGGCGGCACGCAGTGACGTGCAGCCGTGGTCCTTGAACTACAGCGTAAGGGCGCCCGCGGACGCTGTACGCGTCTCACACGCCCGGCACTGCGAATCCCGCGGGCGCTCACGTGGTGCCGTGCCCGTGCCCGGGGCCGGCGGTCAACCGCTCGAGCCACTCGCGCAGGTAGGCAGCACGCCGGGGCATCCCCGCCGCCTCGGCCTCGCCACCCCGGACCGTCCAGGAGAAGGAGAATGGAAGCCAGGAGGACGGGGGCGACTAAGGTGCGCAAAAGCGCGGGCCGCTTCATGCCTGGCCGCCGGCCGTCGTGTCCACAGCACGCAGGCCCGCATAGTTCCGGCCCGCCACGTGCTCCCGCTGACCCTGCGCCCGCGCCTTGGCCTCCATCTGCTCACCCGTCAGCGCCGTGATCCGCAACGTCTGACGATCCCGCGGGGTGAACGGGAACCGGCCCATCAAGTTGAGTAGCGTGTCAACGCGGGTGAGGGCCCCGTCAGACCAGATCGCCTCATAGGCGACGGCGGCGAGCATGAGAATCCGCCACTCCACCGCGGAGAGCTCCGGCGCGATCGAGGACGTTCCCAGCTCGTCCCAGAACCTCAGCGTCTCCGCGCTCCACGGCCTATCCCGCTCCGGCAGCGGCGGCTGAGGCACCGCCACCACTTCGAGGGCCCGGAACTCTGGCCCACTGGACGTCGTGCGCCGGGAACGCTTGTTCGCCGGCTTCGGCAGGTTCGCCATCATTTCTCCAATCGGTTGATCCACTCGCGCAGGTACTCAGCGCGGCGGGCGAGTCCTTCTTCTTCGGCAGCTCGCAGACGCTTACGCAGCGTCCGCAGCCGGGTGTGCCCCCGGTAGCGGCAGGCATCCGAGCACCACCGGGCGGGCCGCCCAGTCCCGGCCTGAATGACCGGATTCCGACACATCGGACAGCGCGAAACCGGCATATTCCGGCCCTCCAATCGTAGTAAATGCGTTTTCCCTCAACTCTGCAGACAGACAGCCACAGACTGTGGCGGGGCGGGGATTCCGCCCCCCGGGGGGAGGTGGGGTGCCCCCCCTGCTTTGGGGGTGTGCGGGGAGCTTCTCCCTGCGGGCTGTGGCGGGCGTTCGGCGGTGGGGTGGGGCGTTGGTGGTCGGGTGTGTGAGCGTGCGTGAGGGGACGCGTTTGCAGGCACGGGTGCGGGTGCGTTGTGTGGGCGTGGGTCTGCGGGTGCGGGGCGGCCCGCCCTCCGGTGTGGTGGGCGGGCCGCGTCGCGGTGGTGCGGGTCAGGCGTGCAGGCCGGGGTGCTGCTCGCGCGGGAGGGCGGCGCGGTTCGCGGTGATGGCGTCCAGG
>NZ_JABFAZ010000032.1:102516-126423 GCF_017168505.1 Micrococcus sp. KRD077
TCGCCGCCCCGCCCCCTCGGAAGGTCCGTCCATGACCGCTGCCCCCGCCTACACCATCGTGCTCGACTGGCTCGAGGCCGAGCTGCGCTCCGGCGCCGTGGTCGTGGGGGACAAGCTGCCCGGCGAACGCACCCTGGCCGAACGCTTCGGGATCTCCCGGGCGTCCGTGCGGGAGGCCACCCGGATGCTCGAGGCCATGGGCCTGATCCGCGCCAGCGCCGGCTCCGGGCCGAACTCGGGGGCCGTCGTCGTCTCCGAGCCGTCCGCGGCGCTGGGCTGGGCGCTGCGCCTGCACATCGCCACCCGGTCCCTGCCGATGGCCGACGTCGTCGCCGCGCGCGTGCTCCTCGAGACCGATGCGGCGCAGGCGGCCGCCGCCACCTCCGGCGACCCCGAGAGCGTCGCCGTCCTGGCCGAGGTGGAAACCCTGCTGGACCGGATGGACGACCCCGCGCTGCCGGAAGAGGACTTCCACCTGCTCGACACCGAGTTCCATGTGCGGCTGGCCACCCTGGGCGGGAACGTCGTGACGGCGATGATGCTGGACTCCCTGCGCCAGGCGACCATCGGCTACGTGACCGAGACCGTGGCCGGGCTGTCCGACTGGCCCGCCGTGCGCGCCGGCCTGCAGGCCGACCATCGGCGGATCCTCGCCGCCTCCGCCGCCGGGGACGGCCGGGCGGCCGCGCAGGAGCTGCGGGAGCACGTCCTCGGCTTCGCCGCCCTCGCCCAGGCCGGCAGGGTGCCCGCCGGCGGCTGAGCCGGCGAAGGGTCCGGCGCGCGCGGGGTCCCGCCGGACGGACGGCTCCGGCGGTTCAGGCGGTGAGGCCGTGCACCAGGGCGCCCACGCCCACGGCGGTCAGCGAGCCCAGCGCGCAGCAGAACTCCACGAGCATGCCCACACCCATGGCCGTGAGCGCGCCGATCGAGCTGCTCAGGGCGGCCCGGGCGTCCCGGGTGCGGGCCCACTGGGAGGCGAACAGGCCGACGGCGAAGCCGAGGAACAGACCCACCACCGGGATCACGAAGAACCCGACGGCGGCGCCGGCCACCCCCCACAGGATCGGGCCGCGGGTGACGCGTTCACGTCGCAGCCGTCGGCCGGTCAGCACCGCGGACGCGCTCAGCCCCGCCACGGCGAGACCGGCCGCGATGACGCCGAACGTCCAGGACGCGGGGGAGCCCAGCAGCGCGGCCCAGCCGAGAGCCGTCACGAGGTTGAGCAGCGAGCCGGGCAGGACGGGATACACGGTGCCCACCAGCCCCACCAGGAGCAGGAGCACGGCCACGAGGGAGATCAGCGCGGGAGTCACCGCACCAGTATGACGGGACGGGCACCGCGGTGACGGCGGCACCGCGACCGCGCAGCGGCCCCCGCGCCCTCGCTGGAACGTGCCGGATGGGCTAGATTCGCCGCATGTTGGTCGCCGTGCCCACCGAAGTGAAGAACAACGAGTTCCGTGTGGCCCTGACGCAGGGCGGGGTCCAGGAGCTGGTGCGAGCGGGCCACCAGGTCCTCGTGCAGTCGGGGGCCGGCGCCGGCTCCGGCGCCTCGGACCAGGACTACCGCGACGCCGGCGCCGAGCTGGTCGACGACGTCGACGAGCTCTGGGAGCGCGCCGAGCTGGTCCTCAAGGTCAAGGAGCCGCAGCCGGAGGAGTACGGCCGCCTGCGCCGCGGCCAGGTCCTCTTCACCTACCTGCACCTGGCCGCCTCCCCCGCGTGCACGCGGGCGATCCTGGACGCCGGCACGACGGCGATCGCCTACGAGACGGTCACCCGCGGCCGCTCCCTGCCGCTGCTGGCCCCCATGAGCCAGGTGGCCGGCCGCCTGGCCCCCGCCGCGGGCGCCTACCACCTCCTCCAGCCGCAGGGCGGCTCGGGTGTGCTGATGGGCGGCGTGCCCGGCACCCGCCGCGCCCGGGTGGCCGTGATCGGCGGAGGTGTGGCCGGCGAGGCGGCGGCCGTGATCGCCGCGGGCATGGGCGCGGACGTGACCGTCCTGGACATCTCCCTCGAGCGGCTCGCGCAGCTGGACGCCGTCCACCAGGGCCGGATCCGCACGCTGGCCTCGTCCCACCTGAACATCGGTGAGACCGTGGCGGACGCGGACCTCGTGATCGGCTCCGTGCTGATCCCCGGCGCCGCGGCCCCGAAGCTGGTGACCGCCGAGATGGTGGAGTCCATGCGGCCCGGCTCGGTGCTGGTGGACATCGCGATCGACCAGGGCGGCTGCTTCGAGAACTCGCGGGCCACCACCCACCAGGACCCGACGTACCTCGTGGGGGACAAGATCTACTACTGCGTCTCCAACATGCCCGGCGCCGTGCCCCAGACCTCCACCTCGGCCCTGACCAACGCGACGCTGCCCTACATCAAGCGCATCGCCGACCTCGGATGGCGCGCCGCGCTGGCCGCGGACGAGGGCTTCGCCGGGGGCCTCAACGCGCACGACGGCGTCCTCACCCTGCCCTCCGTCGCCACGGCCGTGGCCGACGAGCTCGGCCTGGACCCCCGGAAGGACGTCCGCGTCACCTCCGAGGTGCTCGCGGAGGCCTGAGCCCCGCGCCCGTCGCGCGCGGGGCAGGCCGGCCGCTCAGAGCCCCGCGAGGAACGCCCGGTGGAAGGACCAGTCGCCGGTCACCTCGGGGTGGAAGGCCGTGGCGAGCAGGTGGCCCTGCCGCACGGCCACGGGCAGCCGCGCGTCGCCGTCGAGCCCCGGGTCCGCCGCGGGCACGGACAGACGCGACGCCGGCACGCTCGCCAGGACCTCGACGCCCTCCCCCGCCTGGAGGACGGCGGGGGCGCGGATG
Organism: Micrococcus sp. KRD077; assembly: GCF_017168505.1. Lineage (NCBI taxonomy): Bacteria > Bacillati > Actinomycetota > Actinomycetes > Micrococcales > Micrococcaceae > Micrococcus > Micrococcus sp. KRD077. The sequence continues at coordinate 105,330 of NZ_JABFAZ010000032.1, forward strand.
AACACGGCGTGCACCGGCTCCGCCGCGACCGCGGGGATGTCCAGGTCCTCCTCGAACGAGTCGACCTGCGCGCCGAACGCATTGCGCCGCACGGCCACGTCCAGCACGCCGAGCCCGCCCTGATCCGGCGCCGGGTTGCGGATCTCGCGGGCCAGCATGATCAGCCCCGCGCACGTGCCGTAGGCGGGCAGCCCGTCGCGGAGGGCGGCGATGAGCGGGTCCCTCATCCCCATGATCCGGGCGAGGCGGTCCATCACGGAGGACTCGCCGCCGGGCAGCACGATGCCGTCCAGACCCTCGAGGTCCGCGGGGCGGCGCACCGGGCGCGTGCGCGCGCCGAGGGACTCGAGCACGTGCACGTGCTCCCGCACGTCGCCCTGGAGGGCGAGCACGCCGACGGTCTTCTGTGGACTCACCAGCCGCGCTCGGCCAGGCGGTGCGGGGCGGGCAGGTCGCCCACGTTGATGCCCACCATGGCCTCGCCCAGGCCGCGGGAGGCCTCGGCGACCGCCATCGGGTCGTCGAACTGGGCGGTGGCCTTGACGATGGCGCGGGCACGCTCGGCCGGGTTGCCGGACTTGAAGATGCCGGAGCCCACGAACACGCCGTCGGCGCCCATCTGCATCATCAGGGCCGCGTCGGCCGGGGTGGCCACGCCGCCGGCGGTGAACATCACGACGGGCAGGGCGCCGGTCTCGGCGACCTCGCGCACCAGTTCGTACGGCGCCTGCAGCTCCTTCGCGGCCACGTACAGCTCGTCCTGGGCCAGGCCCTGGAGCTGGGCGATCTCCTTGCGGATGGTGCGGATGTGCTTCACGGCCTCGGAGACGTCGCCGGTGCCGGCCTCGCCCTTGGACCGGATCATGGCCGCGCCCTCGGTGATGCGGCGCAGGGCCTCGCCGAGGTTGGTGGCGCCGCACACGAAGGGCACGTCGAAGTCCCACTTGTCGATGTGGTTCACGTAGTCCGCCGGGGAGAGCACCTCGGACTCGTCGATGAAGTCCACCTTGAGCGCCTGCAGCACCTGGGCCTCCACGAAGTGGCCGATGCGCGCCTTGGCCATCACGGGGATGGACACGGCTTCGACGATGCCGTCGATCAGGTCGGGGTCGGACATGCGGGCCACGCCGCCCTGGGCGCGGATGTCGGCTGGGACCCGCTCGAGCGCCATGACGGCCACGGCGCCGGCGTCCTCGGCGATGCGCGCCTGCTCCGCGTTGACGACGTCCATGATCACGCCGCCCTTCATCATGTCCGCCAGGCCGCGCTTGACGCGGGTCGTGCCGGTGCCGCGGGCGCCGTCGTCGGCGGCGGAGGCGGTGGAGGCGGAGAAGCTGCGGGCGCGCTCGTCGCTCATGGTGGTCCTTCCGAAGGGGTGGCGGCCCCGGCCGCGGGGCGGCTGGCCGGGGCGAAGACGCGGTCAACTCTAGTCCCCCGGCGGCGAAGCCCGGCCCGCGTCACGGACGACGACGTCACCCGGCCCCGTGCCGGCGCAGCGTGCGGCGTCGGCGCCAGACGACGAACGCGGCCACGGCCGCGAGGATCAGCACGAGGGCGAGGACGCCCCGGCCCTCTCCGAGCGCCGCGCCGATGACGGCCCAGACCACGGCCATCCCGACGGTCCCGTACACCACGCCCCACAGGAACGTGCCGAGCGCGGCCGCCGGCAGGAACCGGCGCCAGGGCATGCGGGCGACGCCGGCGGAGCCGATCACCGCCGTCTGGATGCCCACCGTGAGGTAGCAGAATGGGATGGCCCACACCCCGTGGCGCTGGATGAAGCGCTGGGCTCGGACATAGACGGGCCCCTCCATCACGCGGGCGAACCAGCGGGTCCGCTCGACGCCGGAGGCCAGCCCCCGCCCGAGCGAGAACACGATCAGGGTGCGCAGGATCGCCAGCATCCAGAAGAACCCGATGGACCACAGCAGCGGCAGCCCGTCGATCCACGCCATCATGGGCGGAGCCACCCGTCGGTGCGGGGACTCATGCGCGCGCCCCGGCCGTGCTCACGCGTTCCAGAGCCCGTACGAGTCCGCGAGGTCCGCGATCTTCTGGGCGCGCAGCACGCGGGGCAGGTACGAGCCGTCGCCGACGGCGGCGCCCTGCGCGTGCTTCTCGAGCAGGTCGCGGGCCCACGCGAGCTCGTCCTCGGACGGGGACATCGCCCGGTTGACCCAGTCCACCTGATCCCGGTTCAGGACGAGGCGGCCGGTCATGCCCATCGAGGCGGTGACGGCGCTGGACTCGATGACCGCGTCCTCACCGTCCGTGTTGCCGGGCGGTCCGTCGATCGCCCCGGGCAGACCGCCCACGCGGGAGGCGATCACCATGCGGGAGCGGGCGTAGGCCATGGCCAGCGGGTCCTCGCCGACGCCGACGTCCTTGCGGAAGTCGTTCACGCCGAAGGCGAGACGGAACGTGCCCGGCGCCTTGGCCACGGCCGTGGCGTTCTCGATGCCCAGGGCGGACTCCAGCAGGGCGATCACCGGGGTGCCGGCGCGCAGCCGCATGGCGGTGAACGTGACCTGCTCCGGCTCCTTGGTCTCGGCCAGCACGACGCCGCGCACGCCGTCGAGGCCCGCGAGCGCCTCGAGGTCCCGCTGCCAGTGGTCCGTGGAGGTCGCGGAGATGCGCACCCACGCCGTCATGCCGCCGGAGAGGGCGTCCACGACGTGCCGGCGGGCCGCGTCCTTCTGCTCCTCCGGCACGGCGGCCTCGAGGTCGAAGATGACGGAGTCGGCCTCGGAGGCCAGGGCGGGGGCGAACGCGTCGGGGGTGGCCGCGTTGACCAGCAGCCAGGAGCGGCTGAGCTTGGCGGGCAGGGCGGCGGCGCGACGGTTCCTCACGGGCATGGCCTCCAGCCTAGCCCGCCGCGGCCGTCCGCCCGCGGGCCCCTTCCCACCCGTGGGAGGCCTCACACCCGCTCGCGGCGGGCGAGGCGGACGGCCGTAGCATGGAGGGGCCGTCGGCCCGTCCGACGCCGCCGAGCCCCGACCGCCAGGAGTACCCGATGCGCCCGCCCTCCCCTCCCCGCGCCCTGCGGCTCATGGGTGCCGTGGCCGCCGCGTGCCTGCTGGCCGGCTGCGCGGTCGACCCCGGCCTGGCCGAGGACTCGGCGTCCGACGACGGCGTGCCCCTGCCCGCGACGGAGGGGTACCAGCCGCTGACGGTCTACCTCGCCGTCGCGGAGACGGAGGCGGTCCCGGGGACGAGCGGCCGGCCCTTCGGCTGCGGCGACCTGCTGGTTCCCGTGCAGACCGTGCCGACGGACACCGAGGACGAGGCGGACGCCGCGCTGGACTTCCTGTTCGCGGACGAGCAGGGCTGGCACGGCGACCCGTCGCTGTGGAACGCCGTGTTCGACGCGCGCGAGACCCTCACCCCGACCGGGCACCGCCGCGAGGGCGACGTGGAGATCTTCACCTTCACCGGCACCGTGACGCCGGAGGACGACTGCACGGCCGAGCGGATCCGCGCCCAGCTGCAGGCGACCGCCGCCGCCTTCACGTCAGCGGGACAGGTCCGGCTCGAGGTGGACGGCCGGGACCTCGACGACGTGTTGGGGCTCGAGCCGCTCCGCCTCGGCGAGTCCGTGGACGTCCCGCAGGGGGAGCCCACGCCGAGTGGGGAGCCGAGCGACGGATCCGGCGGGCAGACGTGGGCGCCGGAGGGCGAGTCGTCCTGGGGTCCCGCCGAGCCGACCCAGGGCACGTGGTCCCCCGCCCAGGAGCCGAGCGCCCCCTGACCGCGCGACCCGCCGTCGTCGCCCGTCATCGGACCTTCGGGCACGGCCGCGCCGTGCTATAGGGTGCCGAGCGTGCGGAACCTCCGAGATCACCTGTCCCAGCGCGCCGTCGGCGTGAAGCAGTCCGCGGTCCGCGACGTCTTCGACATCGCGATGGACCCGAACCTCATCTCGCTCGCGGGCGGGAACCCGTGGCTCGCCGACCTGCCCCTCGACGAGCTGGGCCGGATCGCCTCCGACCTGATGACCCGGTTCGGCACGGAGTCCCTGCAGTACGGCCCGGGCCAGGGCACCGAGGAGATGCGTGCCGCCGCGACCGCCGTGATGGCCGCCGACGGCATCCCGGACGCGGATCCCGAGCTCGTGGTCATCACCCCCGGCTCGCAGGCCGCGATCGACACCGCCTGCCGGGCGTTCGCGAACCCGGGCGACGTCGTCGTGGTGGAGGACCCCACATTCGTGGGCGCGTTGACCACCTTCACCACCTGGCAGCTCGAGGCCGTGGCCACGGGCACCGACGACCACGGCCTCGTGCCCGCGGCCCTCGACGAGACCCTGACCCGCCTGGCCGCCGAGGGCCGCCGCGTGGCCTTCCTCTACACGATCCCCTCGTTCGCGAACCCCTCGGGCGCCCTGCTGCCCCCGGGCCGCCGCGCCGAGGTGGGCGCGATCTGCGAGAAGCACGGCGTGCTCATCGTGGAGGACAACCCGTACGGGCAGATCGCGTTCGACGGCGAGCCCGTCGCCCCGATCGCCGCCGACCACCGGGACAACGTGGTCCACCTCGGCACGATGTCCAAGATCTTCTCCCCGGGCGTGCGCATCGGCTGGGCGCTCGTGCCGGCCGCGCTCAAGCGCGAGTTCTACCTGTGCGCGGAGTCGGCCTACATCCACGCGTCCACGTACTCGCAGATGCTCTCCACCGCCTTCGTCACGCAGCTGGACTGGCAGGGCCACGTCCGCCACGTGACCGGGCTGTACCGCGAGCGGGCCGGGGCGCTCGTGGACGCGGTGCGTGAGCACTGGGACCCAGGGGTCGAGTTCATCACCCCGCAGGGCGGCTTCTTCCTGTGGGCCACCCTGCCGACCGGGGTGGACACCCTCGAGGTGATGCACCGCGGCATCGAGGCGGGCGCGGTGTTCGTGCCGGGGGCGGCCTTCACCCCCGTCGAGGGCACGCACTCCACCCTGCGCCTGGCGTACTCGTTCGTGGACGCCGAGAAGCTCGTGGAGGGCGTGCGGCGCCTGGCCCCGGCGGTGAACGAGTCGATCGCCCGGGCGAGCACAGGTCGGCAGTAGTGTCAGCGTTCGTCTCCGCAATCACCCTTCGCCCACAAGGGCGGACTGGTGAGCGATGCTTCTACCTCGAGAACGACGGACTCTACAAGAACTGACGCCTTTTGAACCGTCGATGATTTCATCGGCCTCGCATTGCCCCATGCACCTAGATCGCCCGTGTGCGCAATGGAATTTCGCCGTTCCACAGCCAGTTCCAAACCCTCCTGGGCTTCACGCGCTCCCCCCAGGGAGGACCGTTGCGCAACTCGGCCCCAAAGATTCTGCCGTTCGAGGGCTGTGACCCCATGAAATCCAATTATCTGATCAACAGCAACCGGCCTATTGAGTGTCACAGCCGTAAAGTCTGCATGAACTAACTCAAAAATTTCGGCCGACGAACGGGAAGTCGCAATCTTCGCGACCCGACTGCGCCGGGCGCCCAGACCGCAGACCAAATCATTGTACCGGCTCAAGCTTCGTGAGCCTGAGCTACGTTCCCGGATAATCCAATCAACCGCCAGGTCCTTCCCGAGGGTGGTCAGGTAGACTTCGATGCCAGCAAAGACAACTCCGTAGAGACCGCGTCCGTAGAGACCGCGCAGAAGAGCTTGCGTCGCAACCGGATCATCACTCCTATCCGCATGACGAAGGGCCTCATTGAGACCCCCCGTAATGACTCTAAATCCAGAAAGGGCTCTAGACTCGCGCTCCATCAGCATCACGCTATTCCCGTGAGAGACTGGACCTTCCGCGCGAATTCACTGAAAACCTGATTCGACTCTTCAACTTGATCAAGACTGTTGTCGAGCGATCTGCCCTTTAGACCAATCTGTTCTTTCGTAAGAGCGAAAGTCGGAACTCCATAAAGCTGCGACTTGGGCCGCAAGCTATTAAATTCACGCACCTGGGCTAGGGTGTAGTCCGGAAGCATACCTGCGTCACGATAATTTTCCTCGGCGAATAGAAGGCCGGCTGCCCCCAAGGCGGGCACCAACTCATCCCGGCACTCCGCGATAACATTGTCAATCCACGCGCGGAACGCCCTCGCAGGCTTTTTCTTGTAGATTACATATCGCGAGATTACGATCCCACCGAATTTGAACTTAGGCTCAGGGAACGGATATGTAGCCGCCTGAATCTGTGGGCGATGTGACAACTCCAGCGCGGCAGCCTTCCACGACGGGAGGATTGATTTGAGGGAAGACAGGGCCATCTGACTAAAATAGTCGGGAGAACAGGGAATTATAACCTGATCACTAATTGCAACAATATTCTGGTTGATAGCGCCAAGGCTAGGACTCACATCCACGATAAGATAGTCAGCCCCGAGCGCCTCTCCCGTACGTGTCAGCAGGGCATAAATGGCGCCCGGCAGATTCCTCTGTGAGCCCAAGGAGCCCTGTAGCGAGTGAGCAAGCGCGAGATCTGACTCAAAACTCGCGAAGTCCAGACTACCCGGAAGAAGAAACAGGTTTTCATTGCCAGAAACTCGACGGCATTCGACCGGCCGCAAGGGGACCGGCTCTGAGTTAAATACAGGCGCCAGGGCGCTGTAGATATTCTCGTCCTTTACCTCTTCCCAGAACTTAACGGTCTTCTTCTGGAATTCGACAAATTCTCCGGGCGCACCCGAGGCCAACCCGACTTCGTCGTCGCTTGAATCATCCTCAACATCAGGAGGCGTCAAGCCCATGGCGAGCCCCGTGAGATTGCACTGCGAATCAGCATCGACCAGAAGGACTCTTGCACCACCCTCCGCCAATTTCCATCCCAGATGGAACGCGTTGGTCGTTTTGGCAACGCCGCCCTTATGGTTAAAGAACGTTATGATCTCCACTTCCACCCTCCTGTGCTTTCGCCGTGATCCTTAACATACACCGCTCAGGCGGCGGCGTGATAGCTCTTCATGGAGCACTCCCCCTGGCGCTGCCGTCGGTGTTTGCCGGACGTGCGACCTCTTCCCCGGGCCCGCAAGATCGTATACGATCTCGACCATGACGCAGAGCACACCGGAGCCCACGCCCACCGTCACCGAGCACGACTTCACCGTCCGGGAGAACCGGCCGGGCAAGGTGCTCGCCGTCCACCTGAACTACCCCTCCCGCATCGCCCAGCGGGGCCGGTCCCCGCAGGCCCCCGGCTACTTCCTCAAGGCCGGCACCTCCATCGCCCGCAGCGGCGACACGATCGAGCGCCCCGCCGGCACCGAGCTGCTCACCTACGAGGGCGAGATCGCGCTGATCATCGGCCGCGCCGCCCGGCGGGTCAGCCCGGAGGAGGGCTGGTCGCACGTCTCCGGCATCACCGCCGCCAACGACTGGGGCCTCTACGACCTCCGCCACGCGGACAAGGGCTCCAACGTCAAGAACAAGTCCGGCGACGGCTACACCCCACTCGGCCCCGCGGTGATCTCCGCCGCGGGCCTGGACCCGGCCGCCCTGCGCGTGCGCACCTGGGTCAACGGCGAGATCGTCCAGGACGACACCACCGAGGGCCTCGTCTTCCCGTTCGGCCGGCTCGTGGCCGACCTCTCGCAGCTCATGACGCTCGAGGAGGGCGACGTCATCCTCACCGGCACCCCCGCCGGATCCTCCGTGGCCCGGCCGGGCGACGTCGTCGAGGTGGAGGTGGACGCCCCCAGCGCCCCCGGCGCCCCGACCACCGGCCGCCTGGTGACGACGGTCGTCGACTCGGAGCACGCCCTGGCCCCGTTCGGCGCGCAGCCGCAGGTGGACGACGTGCAGCGCGAGGAGGCCTGGGGCTCCCGCGAGGCCGCCGGCCTGGCCCCGCAGGCCGCGGCGCCGTCGTCGTCGGCGGTGGACGAGAACGGCCACTGGGTCGCGAGCGCCCCGCAGCCGGACCGCTCCCTGCTGACCCCGGAGCTGCGCGCCAAGATCGACGCCACCGCGGTGGCCACCCTCACCGCCCAGCTGCAGAAGCGCGGCGTCCAGAACGCGACCATCGACGGCCCGCGCCCGGTCCACCGGGGTCGGCGCGTCCTCGGCTACGCGAAGACCCTGCGCTACATCCCCAAGCGCGAGGACCTGGCCAAGGAGTTCGGCGGCGGCTTCAACGCCCAGAAGCGGGCCATCGATTCGGTGCAACCGGACGACGTGGTGGTCATGGAGGCCCGTGGCGAGCACGGCACCGGCACCCTCGGGGACGTCCTGGCCCTGCGCGCCCAGGTGAACGGCGCGAACGCCGTGATCACGGACGGCGGCATCCGCGACTCCGCCGCCGTCGCCGAGGTCGGCCTCCAGGTGTACGCCGGCGCCACGCACCCGGCGGTGCTGGGCCGCCGTCACATCCCCTGGGAGGTCGGCGGCACCATCGCCTGCGGCGGCACCACCGTGCAGCCCGGCGACATCATCGTCGGCGACGACGACGGTGTGGTGGTCATCCCGCCGTCCCTGCTCCAGGAGGTCGTGGACGACGCCTACGAGCAGGAGCTCCAGGACGCCTGGGCGTACGAGCAGGTCAAGGCCGGCTACCCGGTGGACGGGATGTTCCCCCCGAACGCCGAGTGGAAGGCCAAGTTCGCCGAGTACCGCAAGACCCTGCCGGACGCCCCGGCCCCGGAGGGCGACGCCTGAGCATGCGCCGCACGGACATCGGAACGGTCGGCCTCGCAGGAGCCCCCGTCTCCAAGGCGGACCGCGCCTACCAGGCGATCCTCGAGGGGATCCGGGACCAGCGCCACGAGCCGGGCGACCGGCTGGTGCTGTCCCAGATCGCCGCGGAGCTGGGCATGTCCGTGGTGCCCGTGCGGGAGGCGATCCGCCGCCTGCAGTCCGAGAAGCTGGTGGCCTACGAGCGCAACGTGGGCGCCACCGTGGTGGGCATCGACCCAGTCGAGTACCGCCACACCATGGAGACGCTGGCGCTGGTGGAGGGGTTCTCCACCGCCCAGTGCGCCCCGCACGTGACCGCCGAGGACCTCGCGGCGGCCCGCGAGGTGAACGCGACCATGCGCGCGATGACGGAGTCGGAGAAGGCCTGGGACCCGGTGGCGTTCACCGAGCTCAACCGCCGCTTCCACTCGATCCTGTTCGAGCATCACCAGAACGAGCACGTGCACGACCTGGTGCACCGCGGCTGGAACCGCCTGGCCGCGCTGCGCTCCTCCACGTTCGCGTACGTGCCCGGTCGGGCGGTGGCCTCCGTGGACGAGCACGAGCACCTGCTGCGCCTGATCGAGGACGGGGCGCGCTTCGAGGAGATCGAGGCCGCCGCCCGCGCCCACCGCCTGAACACCCTGCACGCCTACCTGGAGCACAGCGCCGAGCCGTCCGCGTGACCGCCGGCCGGACCGGCGCCGACGCCGGCTGCTCCAAGCCCCGATCATCAGACCCACCCGAAGAACTCAGTGAAAGAGACACCATGACGGAGAAGACCAGCATCGAGGCCCGCAAGCCCGAGGGCCTGCCCGACGTCCTGCGCCACTACATCGACGGCGAGTTCGTTGACTCGATCGACGGCGACACCTTCGAGGTGCTCGACCCGGTGACCAACGAGCCGTACCTGACGGCCGCCTCCGGCAAGGCCGCGGACATCGACCGCGCCGTCGCCGCCGCCAAGCGGGCCTTCGAGTCCGGCGAATGGTCCCAGGCCCTGCCGCGCCAGCGCTCCCGCGTGCTGCACGCGATCGCCGACATCATGGAGACCCGCGGCGACCAGCTGGCCGAGATGGAGTGCTTCGACACCGGCCTGCCGATCAAGCAGGCGAGGGGCCAGGCCGCCCGCGCCGCCGAGAACTTCCGCTTCTTCGCGGACCTGATCGTGGCCCAGCACGACGACACCTTCAAGGTGCCGGGCCGCCAGATCAACTACGTGAACCGCAAGCCGATCGGCGTCGCCGGCCTGATCACCCCGTGGAACACCCCGTTCATGCTGGAGTCCTGGAAGCTGGCCCCGGCCATCGCCACCGGCAACTCGGTGGTCCTGAAGCCGGCGGAGTTCACCCCGCTCTCGGCCTCCCTGTGGGGCGACATCTTCGAGGAGGCCGGCCTGCCGAAGGGTGTGTTCAACATGGTGCACGGCTTCGGTGAGGAGGGCTACGCGGGCGACCCGCTCGTGAAGCACCCGGACGTGCCGCTGATCTCCTTCACCGGCGAGTCCCGCACCGGCCAGATCATCTTCGCCAACGCCGCCCCGCACCTGAAGGGCCTGTCCATGGAGCTCGGCGGCAAGTCCCCGGCCGTGGTGTTCGAGGATGCGGACCTGGACGCGGCGATCGACGCGACCATCTTCGGCGTGTTCTCCCTGAACGGCGAGCGCTGCACCGCAGGCTCCCGCATCCTGGTCCAGCGTTCCGTCTACGACGAGTTCGTGGAGCGCTACGCCGCCCAGGCCTCCCGCGTGAAGGTCGGCCTGCCGGACGACGAGACCACCGAGGTCGGCGCCATCGTGCACCCGGAGCACTTCGAGAAGGTCATGTCCTACGTGGAGATCGGCAAGACCGAGGCCCGCCTGGTGGCCGGCGGCGGCCGCCCGGAGGGCTTCCCCGAGGGCAACTTCGTGCAGCCCACCGTGTTCGCGGACGTGGCCCCGGACGCCCGGATCTTCCAGGAGGAGATCTTCGGCCCGGTCGTGGCCATCACCCCCTTCGACACGGAGGAGGAGGCCCTGCAGCTGGCCAACAACACCAAGTACGGTCTGGCCGCCTACATCTGGACCAACGACCTCAAGCGCGCCCACAACGTCGCGCAGAACGTGGAGGCCGGCATGGTGTGGCTGAACTCCAACAATGTGCGGGACCTGCGCACCCCGTTCGGCGGGGTGAAGGCCTCCGGCCTGGGCCACGAGGGCGGCTACCGCTCGATCGACTTCTACACCGACCAGCAGGCCGTGCACATCAACCTCGGCGAGGTCCACAACCCGGTGTTCGGCAAGCAGGAGCAGGCCGCGGCGAAGATCGACGGCTGACCCCGCGCTGACCGGCGACCACGACCGCGCCCGCACCGTCCCCGCGACGGTGCGGGCGACGTCGTCGTGGTGGGGCCGGGCCGGGCCTCTCCCCCGGCCCACCGACGCGGGTTGAGTTGTCGCGGGTGCAGGCGCCCCGGTCCCGCGACAACTCAACCCGCGTTCCTCGACCGCCTTCCCGTCGGCCGCGCGGATCGTATACGATCGAGCCCGTGACCGTGTCCCAGGCCACAGCGCACCGCCCCCTCACCAAGGAGCACCGATGACCAACCTCGAGAGCCGCCAGAAGACCTCCTCCGGCTTCTTCGTCACCAAGGAAGCCCCCATCGACCCGGAGAACCCCCTCCCCACCCCGACGTCCGAGGCGCCGGACATCCTGCGCTGCGCCTCGATGGAGCTCGTGGTCACGGACCTCGCCGCCTCCCGCGAGTTCTACGTGGACGTGCTCGGCCTCGTGGTCACCGAGGAGGACGAGGAGACCGTCTACCTGCGCTCCATGGAGGAGTTCATCCACCACAACCTGGTGCTGCGCCAGGGCGAGACCGCCGCCGTGGCCGCGTTCTCCTACCGCGTGCGCACCCCCGAGGACCTGGACAAGGCGGTCGCCTTCTACGAGGAGCTGGGCTGCCGTGTCGAGCGCCGGAGGGACGGCTTCGTCAAGGGCGTCGGCGACTCCGTGCGCGTCGAGGACCCGCTGGGCTTCCCCTACGAGTTCTTCCACGACGTCGAGCACGTGGAGCGCCTGGCCTGGCGCTATGACCTCTACACCCCGGGCGCCCTGGTCCGCCTGGACCACTTCAATCAGGTGACCCCGGATGTGCCGCGCGCCGCCCGCTACATGCAGGACCTGGGCTTCCGCATCACCGAAGACATCCAGGACGAGAACGGCACCGTCTACGCCGCGTGGATGCGCCGCAAGCCCACCGTGCACGACACCGCCATGACCGGCGGCGACGGCCCCCGGATGCACCACGTGTGCTTCGCCACGCACGAGAAGCACAACATCCTGGCGATCTGCGACAAGCTCGGCGCCCTGCGCATGTCCGACCACATCGAGCGCGGCCCGGGACGCCACGGCGTCTCCAACGCGTTCTACCTCTACCTGCGCGACCCGGACGGCCACCGCGTGGAGGTCTACACCCAGGACTACTACACCGGCGACCCGGACAACCCCGTGGTCACCTGGGACGTGCACGACAACCAGCGTCGCGACTGGTGGGGCACCCCGGTCGTGCCGTCCTGGTACACCGACGCCTCCCGCGTACTGGACCTCGACGGCAACCTGCAGCCGCTGGTCTCCCGCACCGACGACTCGGAGATGGCCGTGACCATCGGCGCCGACGGCTTCTCCTACACCCGCGAGGGGCAGGGCGAGGAGTCCATGCCGGAGTGGAAGCAGGGCGAGTACAAGCTCGGCAACCAGCTCTGACGGCACTGCCGGGCGCCGCTTCGGGACACCACGACGACGGCGGGCACCCAACGCAGGTGCCCGCCGTCGGCGTCCGCCCTCCCTGCCATCCTCCGCGTCTCCCCGCCCCACGCCGTTCGAGGCGGAAAATCCACCTCATTCGAGCCGGGAGGGCCAGTTTGAGCTCGATTTCCCGCCTCAAAGCGTGGGGAGCAGGGGTGTCCCGCCTCGCAGACGGGCGTCGGGGGGCTGGCCTGGCTCACGGTGCACCGCCGCAAGCCCGGGCTGGGCATCGGGACGCGCGCCCCGGACTGATCCGGGGCGGTGACAGGATGGCGACGGGGCCGGGGGCCGAGCCGCGTAATCGTATACGATCAAGGCCAGGCCCCTGCCCGTCGTCGTGAAGGAGACCGCTGTGCTGGACCACGAGACCCACCTCAAGATCGCCGACGAGCTGCACCGCGCGGGCATCGACCGCGTGCCCGTGCCGCGGCTGACCGCGCGCTACCCGGAGATGGAGATCGAGGACTCGTACGCCATCCAGCGCATCTGGGCCGAGCGTCAGGTCGAGGCGGGCCGCCGCAAGGTGGGCCACAAGATCGGCCTGACCTCCAAGGCCATGCAGGACGCGACCGGGATCGACGAACCGGACTACGGCGTGATCTTCGACGACCAGGTGTTCGAGTCCGGCCACGTGTACGAGTGGAAGAAGTACACCCACCCCCGCATCGAGATGGAGCTGGCGTTCGTGCTGCGGGACGAGCTGCGCGGGCCCGGTCTGAACCTGATGGACGTGCTGCGCGCCACCGAGTACGTGGTGCCCGCGCTGGAGGTGCTGGACTCGCGCATCGAGATGGCCGGCCGCACCATCACGGACACCATCTCGGACAACGCCGCCCTGGGCTCCCTGGTGATCGGCGGCCGCCCCGTGGGCGTGCACGACGTGGACCTGCGCTGGGTCTCCGGCATCCTCTCCCGCAACGAGGAGATCATCGAGACCGGCGTGGCCGCGGGCGTGCTGAACCACCCGGCCAACGGCGTGCACTGGCTGGCCAACCGCATCGCCGGGCACGGAGACGCGCTCGAAGCCGGTGAGATCGTGCTCGCCGGCTCCTTCACCCGCCCGATGTGGGTGTACCAGGGCGACACCGTCTACGCCGACTACGGCCCGCTCGGCACCATCACCTGCCGCTTCGCCTGAGCCGGCCGCCGTCGTCGCCCCGCCCGCCTGCCCGCAACGCGGGTTGACCTATCACCAGTACGACCCCGCTCCACCCGCGACAACTCAACCCGCGTCGGGTGGAGGGCGCGGAGAACCCCGGAGGAACGTCCCATGCCCGTCCGCCACAACCCGCAGCCGCTGTTCCGCGACCTCTTCACGCCCGAGGCCGTCGCCGCCCGTGGGGGCCGCCCCGCCGCCGGCATGTTCCTCTCCTCCGGGGACCCGACGACGGCGGAGATCTGCGCCGGCGCGGGCCTCGACTACCTGCTCATCGACGCCGAGCATGCCCCGCTGACCCTGCAGGACGTCCTCACCCAGCTGCGCACGATCGCCGGCTACCGCGTGCCCACCCTGGTGCGCGTGCCGGCGCTGGACACCGTGGCCATCAAGCAGTTCCTGGACCTGGGCGCCCAGACGCTGCTGGTGCCCATGGTCGACGACGCCGCGATGGCCCGCCGCGCCGTGGCCGCCGCCCGCTACCCGGACGGCTCCGCCGAGGGCGGGGTGCGCGGCGTGGGCTCCGCCCTGGCACGCTCGGGCCGCTGGAACCGGATCCCCGGCTACCTGCCCGGCGCGGCGGACCACGTCTCCGTGATCGTGCAGATCGAGACGGCCGCGGGCGTGCGCAACGCCGAGGAGATCGCGGCAGTGGACGGGATCGACGGCGTCTTCATCGGCCCCTCGGACCTCTCCGCGTCCCTGGGCCTGCTCGGCCAGCAGTCGCACCCGGAGGTGGTGGCCGCGGTCGAGGAGGTCATCACGAGGGTCAAGGCCGCCGGGAAGATCGTGGGCGTCAACGCGTTCGTGCCCGCGCAGGCCGACGCCTACGCCGCCGCCGGCGCGGACTACGTCAACGTGGGCGCCGACGTCGCCCTGCTGGCCCGCGCCGCGGAGGCCCTCGCCGACCGCTGGTGCCCGGCACCGACCGACGCCGTGGGCTCGGACGGGCAGGGCGGGCCCCGCGCGTCGTACTGACCTGGTCATCCCCTCACTTCGGGGCGCGAAATCCACCTCAAGAGCGCCCGATCCCGGCCCATGACGTGGATTTCCCGCCTCGAATGGCTCGAGGCCGGCGCCCCGGGGGACGCCACCGCCTCCTGCACAACCGCGCCGGGCCCGCTCGTGCATCCCCAGGCCCCCGCTCGTCCGTCTCGGGACGCGGAGCGACGGGGCACGCTCGCCGCATGCCCCGTCGTCCCGCCCCGCTGCCGCCGTCGATCGACCCCGCCGCCTTCACGGTCGACGACGCGCGCCGGGCGGGTGTGACGTGGTCCCGACTGCAGTCCTCAGACCTGCGGCGGCTGCGCCACGGCATCTACGGGCCGGCCGGCCCTGCGGCGGCCTCCGTCCGTGAGTGGACGATGGACGAGGTCCGCGCGTACCAGCGGCGCCACCCCGGCGTCGTCGTCAGCCATGAGACCGCCGCCCGCCTGCACGGCCTGACCGTGCCCGCACGGCTGCTGGCCCCCGGTGCGGTGCACGTCAGCGTCGGCACCTCGGGCGGCCGGCCGGTCCAGGCGGGTCTGGTGCCGCACCGCATCGAGGTGCCGGAGGGACAGCGGATGACGCGGGGCGGCGTGCTCGTGACGACGCCGGCCCGCACGCTGTGGGACCTGTGCGCGGCACGGTCGGCGCTCACCGAGCGGGACGTCGTCGCCGCCGGTGACGCGCTGCTCTACCCGCCGTGGCTGCCCGGCGGCGGACGCGGGGCTCCCGCCTACACCCCGGAGGAGCTCGTCCGATCGCTGGCCGAACGGGGACGTTTCCAGGGGCGAGGACTGGCCCGGGCGGCGCTGGCGAGGATGCGCGTGGGGGCGGATTCGCCGCGCGAGACACGTCTGCGGCTGGCGCTCGTCGATGCCGGGCTGCCGGAGCCCGAGGTGCAGTGCCGGCTGGACCCGTCAGACCGCCGCGCTCCGACGGTCGACCTCGGGTATCGGCCGTGGCGCCTCGCGTTGCAATACGAGGGCGAGCACCACCGCTCCGCCGAGCAGCAGGCCCGGGACGTGCTGCGCGACCGCTGGTGCGCCGACCGCGACTGGCTCTCGATCAAGGTCATGTGGGCCGACGCCCGGGACGACTACGCGGACGTCGTCGCCCGGGTGCGGCGCCGGGCGGCCGCGTTCGGTGGGTGACCCGGTGAGATCCACGGTCACCGCAGTCCGCCACGGCCCCCCGTTTCGAGGCGGGAAATCCAGGTCAAAGCGCTCTGGTCCACGCCCGTGGGGTCGATTTCCCGCCTCTAAAGGACGGGCCCGGTGGGAGTCGGCCCGTGAACACCCGGCCTCCCCCACGTAGCGTGGCCCCATGACCGCGTCCGTTCCCGCCCTGAGCTCGCATTTCGCCGACACCTTCCCGGAGCTCGCCCTGCCCTGGCAGGCCCAGGCCACGGACGGCCCGCAGCTCGTCCTGCTCAACGCCGGCCTCGCGGCGGAGCTCGGCCTCGACGCCGAGTGGCTCGCCACCGACGACGGCGTCTCCTTCCTCACCGGCGAGCAGCCCGGCCCGGGCGCGCGGCCGGTCGCGCAGGCGTACGCGGGCCACCAGTTCGGCCACTACTCTCCCCGCCTGGGTGACGGGCGCGCCCTCCTCCTCGGCGAGCTCACGGCTCCGGACGGTCGGCTCCACGACCTGCATCTCAAGGGCTCCGGTCGCACGCCCTTCGCGCGCGGCAACGCCGACGGGCAGGCCGTGCTCGGCCCCATGCTCCGCGAGTACGTGGTCTCCGAGGCGATGCACGCCCTCGGCGTGCCGACCACGCGGGCGCTGGCCGTCGTCGGCACGGGCCACCCGGTCCGCCGCGAGACCGTGCTGCCGGGTGCGGTGCTGGCCCGGACGGCCGCGTCGCACCTGCGCGTCGGCACGGCCCAGTACGCCGCGGCCCTCCCCGAGCAGGCGCACCCCACGGAGGTGCTGCGCCGGATCGTCGACGAGGCCATCGCCCGCCACCACCCGCACGCCACCGACGCCGAGCACCCCGCGCTCGCGCTCTACGAGGCGGTGATCGCCGCGCAGGCCGAGCTCATCTCCCGCTGGATGCTCGTCGGCTTCGTGCACGGTGTGATGAACACGGACAACATGACCCTGTCCGGCGAGACCATCGACTACGGCCCCTGCGCGTTCATCGACGCCTTCGACCCGGCCGCGAGCTTCTCCTCGATCGACACCCAGGGCCGGTACGCGTACGGCAACCAGGGGCCCATCGCCGCGTGGAACCTCGCCCGGCTCGGCGAGGCCCTCGTGCCCGTGCTCGACGACGACCCCGACCGCGCCGTCGCACTCGCCCAGGAGGCGCTGGGCAGGTTCCACGGCGCCCATCTCGCGGCGTGGCGGGGCGGACTGCGGGACAAGCTCGGCCTCCCGGCATCGGTGGCGGAGGACGACGTCGCCGCGCTCACCGACCGCCTGTTCCCGTGGCTGGCCGCGGCGCGGACCGACTGGACCTCGTTCTGGGTGCGGCTGGCCGAGCACACGGCGGCGCCCGTGGACGACGACGCGGCGCGCACCGAAGCGGCACGACTCGTCCCCGGCGCCCCGGACCCCGCGGGGCTCGCCGCCTGGCTCGCGGACTGGCGGGCGATGGGTCCCGATCCGGCCCGCATGCGCGCGGTGAACCCCGTCTACATCCCGCGGAACCACCTGCTCGACGAGGCCCTGACGGCCGCGGAGGGCGGGGACCTCGCCCCGGTCCACCGGCTGCTCGAGGCCGTCACGGATCCCTTCACCCCGCGCCCCGGGTTCGAGCGGTACGCGGAGCCGGGTCCGGCGGACGGGGCCCCGTTCGTCACCTACTGCGGCACCTGACCGCTTTCGTTGACGAAACGGGCGCCCTCACCCCCGCGCCAGCGACTTCACCGGCACGGCCGGGTCCGCGAGCGCGGCAGGGTCCACCACGATCCCCCGGTCGATGATGCGCCGGGCGGCCTTGACGGTCATGGGGTCGTCAATCGACGCGGCCCCGCGCAGGGTCCCGTCCGCGGCCAGCGCGAAGCTCGCCACCACGACGCCGCGCACTTCGCGATCCACGATCCGCCCACCGGCCGGCACCGTCATGTCCCCCACGGCCTCCACGTGTGCGTCGTACCGGTCGGACCAGAACCACGGGGCGCCCGGGGCGTCCGCCTGCTCCCCCAGGAGCGCCGCCGCGGCGGCCGCACCGGACCGCAGGGCCGGCTCCCAGTGCCGCGACGGCGCCCACGCGGACTCCCGGGCGCGCGCGGCGTCACCCACGGCCAGGATCCCGGGCACGGCCGTGCGGCCCATCGCGTCCGTGAGCACGCCGTCGGCCACCTCCAGCCCGGCGTCCTCGGCGAGGGCGGTGTCCGGCACGGTGCCTCCGGCCAGCACCACGACGTCGGCGTCCACGGTCCGCCCGTCGTGGAGGTGGAGCCGGTGGGCGGCCGGCAGCGCGGCGCCGCCGTCGGCGTCCCGGTGCTCGATCCAGGCCGCCCGGCCGACCTCGACCGCGACGCCGTGCTCGGCGTGCATCCGGTGCAGGCGCGCGGCCAGCGCCGGCCCGACCGCCGCGCGAGCCGGGGCGTCCGTCCCGGTCACGAGCGTCACCGCGGCGAGCGAGCGACGCGCCGCGGCCGCAACCTCCGCTCCCGTGAAGCCGCCGCCCACGACCGCCACCTCGGCCCCGAACGTCAGGCGGTCGCGCAGGGCCTCGGCGTCGGAGCGGGTGCGCAGGGTGATCAGGTCCGGGTGGTCGGCGCCGGCGACGTCGAGGGCCCGGGGTCGCCCGCCCGTGGCGAGCACGACCGCGTCCGCCTCCAGGACCCGCCCGGAGGCCGTCTCCACCCGGTGGGGCGCGGGGCCGCCGTCGGGGTGGACGCCGCCCGGCACCACCCGGACCGCCTCGTCCTCCACCAGCTCCACCCCGTGCTCGGCGAACCACGTCGGCGGGGCGAGCAGCAGGCGGTGCGCGTCCGCGTCGCCGGTCAGGAACTCCTTGCTCAGGGGCGGCCGGTCATAGGGCACGCCCTGCGGGTCCACGAGGGCGATCCCGCCCGCGAAACCGCGGCGCCGCAGCTCGCGGACCACGGCGAAGCCCGCGACGCCGCCGCCCACCACCACGACCGAGCCGGGCACGCCCGCCGGGGCGTCGACGTCGTGGCTCATGCGCCGGGGACGAGGTAGAGCTGGCCCTCGCGCTCCTCGACGCGGTGCACGCCGACGCCCTTGGTGGCGGGCAGGCAGAGCGCCTCGCCGGTGCGCAGGCAGAACTGCGCGGCGTGCAGGGGGCACTCCACGCGGTCGTCCTCGAGCCAGCCCTCGGCCAGCGAGGCGTCCTCGTGGGTGCACGTGTCGTCGATCGCGTGGAACTCGCCCGCGTCCGTGTGGAACACCGCGACGTCGTCCCTCGTCCCCGCCGTCGCCGCCGGGACGACGATCGCCTCGCCCTCCGGGACGTCCGCCGCCGCGCCGATGTGGATCGGCTCCGCCATGGTCTGCCTCCTCTGGTTCCCGGGCCGGGCGGCCCGTGGTGGTCTCCCGTCACCGTATCCCCCGGCGCGGACCCGACACCCCTCCGCTGTGCTCCGCCCCGGTGCCACACCGCGCCCACCTGTGAATGGGTGAACCGGACATCACGGGGGCGTGAAATCACCCGACAAGCCTTCGAAAAATGTTCCCGGGAATGGTCGATCACGCTACGATCACGACGGCTCTCCGGCCCTCATCCCGCCCTCACCACGTCACCGACCCGGGAAAGCGACACGGCCCGCGCCTGTCGTTCCTCGGGCACTCCACCTTCCGAAGGCATCCGCATGAAGATTCTCCCGCCGCGCTCCGCCGCGTCCCCCCGCCCGCTCGCGCCCGCCGTCGCGGTCGCCGCGCTCTCCGTCCTCGTCGGCGGCCTGCTCCCGCAGCCGCCGTCCGCGACCACGGAGGGCGCCCCCGACGTGCGCCCGCTCGACGACGCCGCCCGCGCCACGACCGTCGGCGCGGCCGCGACCCCCGCGTCGGCCGCTCCCGTCGAGGGCGCCGGCGTCGCGACCGTCCCGCAGGAGGGCGAGAACCTCGTCCCGGCCGAGGAGGCTCCGGCCGGCGTCGTGCTCGGCGAGCCCGTAGTGGACCGCCCGTTCACGGTGGCCGCCGCCGTGTGGGACACCGCGGCGGACGACGCCGTCGAGCGCGTGGAGATCCGCGTGCGTCAGGACGGGGCCTGGGGCCCGTGGCAGGTCCTGGATCGGCCCGTCCTGCCCGAGGACGCCGCCCCCGCGCGCACCGGCACGGACCCGTTCGTCGCGTTCGGCGCGGACGGCGCCCAGCTGCGCGTGACCACCGCCGACGGCGCAGCCCCGGCCGGCCTCGAGCTGTCCCTCATCGACCCGGGCACGGCCGCCACGGACGAGACCGTCGCGAGCGCGCACCCGGCGGTGACCGCCGAGCAGGCCGCGGAGACGGCCGGCCTGCCGCGGGGCGTGAAGTCGAGCGCCGTCGTCGGGGGCGCCGCACCCGCCGAGGCCCGCACCGTGGCCACGGCCTCGGATGCGCGCGCGAAGATCCTCCCGGACGTGATCACCCGCGCGCAGTGGGGCGCGGACGAGTCCTGGGCCGAGTCCTCCCCGCAGTTCGACCAGGTGCGCGCGCTGACCATCCACCACACGGCCGGCACGAACGACTACTCGCGCGCCCAGGCCGTGGAGCAGATGCGCGGCATCTACGCGTACTACACGAGGACCCTCGGCTGGGGCGACTTCCCGTACCACCTGATCACGGACCGCTTCGGCAACATCTACGAGGGCCGCCGCGGCGCCCTGGACTCGAACCCGCTGGGCACGCACGCGGGCGGGTTCAACCGGGGCACGATGGGCATCTCCACGATGGGCAACTACGACGTGGTCGCCCCGTCCGAGGAGGTGGTGGACGCGATGGCCCGCGCCACCGCCTACTACCTGTACCGCGACGGCATCGACGCGCGGGGCCGAGTCACCCTGACCTCGGGCGGCAGCACGAAGTACGCCGCGGGCACGCCCGTCACCGTGGACACGATCTTCCCGCACCGGGCCACGTCCGCGACCGCGTGCCCGGGGCAGCACCTGATGGCCCGCTTCGACGACCTGCGGGACCGCGCCGAGGCCATCGCGACGGCGGCCGGCCAGCCGCCGGCACCGGCCACCCCGGCTCCGACGCCGGCCCCGACGACCGAGCCGTCGACCGCCGGCACGTACACGGTGCAGCCGAACGACGGCTGGTGGACCATCGCCCGCCGCACCGGCGTGCCCGCGGCCACCCTCCAGGAGCTCAACGGCATGACCGAGTCGACCGTGCTCCACCCGGGCATGGTGCTGCGCACCGTCGCCGACCCGACCGCCCCGGAGCCCACCCCGATCACCACCGGCACCTACACGGTGCAGCCGAACGACGGCTGGTGGGTCATCGCCCGACGGACCGGCGTGTCCGCCGCGGAGCTCCAGCGGCTCAACGGCATAACGGCGTCGACCGTCCTGCACCCGGGGATGGTGCTCATCACGGCCGCCACGGCGCCGGCCGCCACGCCCACGCCCGC